>JAJXYA010000123.1 GCA_021780795.1 Bacillota bacterium
TAATTCCCACTAACTCTATAGACTTTCTATGAATTATACTATAAGATATATCTATGCTTTTGTCAATAAAATTGTTCAAATATTATTAAACTTTATAAATAAAAATATCAAGCAGTTACTTTTTTTGTATCTGCTTGATATTTTTATTTGTAAATTTGTATTTTAAAATTTATTTCTTTTGTACTTTGATTCCATGGCATGCATTTGCTGAAGAACATCCAGAGCAACCACAGCCACAACCACTTTCTCCACTTTTAACTTTTTTAACTTGCTTCACTATTACTAAAGCCATTAATCCCAATATAATACCGCCTATAATAATTGTTGCTACCATAAATCTCACTCCTTTTTTTTAATGTAAGACATCTAAATATTAATTATTCATAGATGTAAAATTCATTTTGTATCTGACAAATAAGTAATTTTTATTTATTTCTTACAATCCACAAGCATTACTTACTTACTCTTCATATGATATTTATATTTTATTTTATATAACCTAATTGACCATCTGCTTGTTTTTCATTGGAATTTCTTCCAGTAAATATAACTACAAAAACTATTGCAATTACTATTACTACTGAGCTTACTGCTCCAATTAAACTTCCAGTTCCTAATACAAAACCACCAACTTGATTAATAACAAGTGCTACTAAATAAGCAGTTAATGTTTGGAATCCTATAGCTATCCATGTCCATTTCCATGTTCCCATCTCACGTCGTATAGTACCTATTGCTGCGAAACAAGGAGCACAAAGCAGATTAAATGCCATAAATGCAAATGCACTAGCTGCTGTAAACATTGCTGCAACATTACCAGCAAGAGCTGGATCGTCTTGCGCAACATCTGCTATTCCAAATAAAACACCAAATGTACCAACAACATTTTCTTTTGCAACAAGTCCAGTAACTGTTGCTACAGTTGCTTGCCAATTACCAAATCCAAGAGGCGTAAAAATAGGAGCTATAACATTTCCTAAATTTTCCAACATACTATCTCCTGCATCCACCATTTCTAGTGACCAATTAAATGATTGTAAGAACCATATTACACCACAAGATACAAATATGATTGTACCTGCTTTAATAATGAAAGCTTTTCCTCTTTCCCACATATGAATTAATACACTTTTAAAACTTGGAATATGATATTGTGGAAGTTCCATAACAAATGGTGCAGGATCTCCAGAAAATAATTTTGTTTTCTTTAATATAATTCCGCATACAATAATCATTATTATACCAAGGAAATAAGCTGACGGTGCTACCCAAGATGCTCCACCAAAAAGTGCTCCTGCAATCAATGCAATGATTGGAAGTTTTGCACTACATGGAATAAATGTAGTTAACATGATTGTCATCTTTCTATCTCTATCATTTTCCATAGTACGAGTTGACATAATTCCAGGAACTCCGCAACCTGAACTGATTAACATAGGAATAAAAGATTTACCTGAAAGACCGAACTTACGGAAAATTCTATCCATAATGAAAGCTACACGTGACATATATCCACAGTCTTCAAGTATTGATAATAGTAAGAATAGAACCATGATTTGTGGAACGAAACCAAGAACTGCTCCAACCCCACCAATTATTCCATCTACTACTAATCCTTGCAACCAATCCGCAACATTTGCTGATATAAGCCAATTTGAAACATTAGTTTGTATTATTTGTCCAAATAACACATCGTTTGTCCAATCTGTTACTATAGTTCCAAGTGAACTTACTGCTATGTAATATACTCCAAACATAATAGCTGCAAAAATTGGGAGTGCTAAGAAACGATTTGTAACAATTTTATCAATTTTATCAGAAGTTGTTTCTTTTCCTTTACTTTGCTTTTTGATAGTATTTGAAACAACATCTCCAATAAATGCGTATCGGTCTCCTGTAACAATACTTTCACAATCATCATCAAGTTCAGTTTCATAATTTTTTATTATAACTTCAATTTCATCTAAAACAATTTTTGAAAGTTTTAACTTATCAATTACATTTTGATCTCGTTCAAAAAGTTTAATTGAAAGCCAACGTGTTTGCATTCCCTCATGTGGAATATTTTTTAAAATTACTTTCTCTATTTCTTCAAAAGCTTCTTTAGCCTCTTTAGAAAAAGTTAACATAAAATCTGGATTCTTTCTTACTTTTGCAACTTCAATTGCTTTTTCTGCTGCTGCTTTAACTCCATTCCCTTTAAGTGCTGATGTTTCAACTATTGGACATCCAAGAGTTTTAGATAATTTATTAATGTCAATTTTATCTCCATTTTTCTCTACAATATCCATCATATTAAGTGCTATAACCGTTGGAATTCCAAGTTCCAAGATTTGAGTTGTTAAATATAAATTTCTCTCAATGTTAGATGCATCAACTATATTAATTATTGCATCTGGTTTATCATTTATCATAAAATCACGTGTTACAACTTCCTCTAACGTATATGGTGATAAAGAATAAACGCCTGGTAAATCAACAATTTCAACATCTTTACTTCCTTTTAACTTACCACCCTTTTTTTCAACTGTTACCCCAGGCCAATTTCCAACGTATTGAGATGAACCTGTAAGTTCATTAAACATAGTTGTCTTTCCACAGTTAGGATTCCCCGCAAGACCTATTTTAATTGACATTTTCATTCCTCCTTTATTACTCTACAACAATCATTTCTGCATCAGCTTTACGAAGTGATAATTCATATCCACGAACTGTTACTTCTATTGGATCTCCAAGAGGTGCAACCTTACGCAAATAAATTTCACAACCTCTTGTAATACCCATATCCATGATACGTCTGCGAATAGCTCCTGCTCCATCAACCTTTATTACCCTAACAGTTTGTCCACATTTTATTTCTTTTAATGTGCTCATTAATATGCCTCCTATACTATTATTCGACTTGCCATTCCTTTATTTAGTGCAATCCTACTATCCTTAACATTTATAATAAGATTTCCCCCAAGTTCAGAAATAATTCTAACATTCTCTCCAACAACAAAACCCAAGCTATTTAGAAATCTTTTTGTTTCATCATTTCCAGTTATCTTTTTAATATTCATTTCATTTCCTTTAGTTGCTAATATTAACGGCATATATACTTCCTCCTTAAACTGACTTTTGCAAAATATATAAATTTTAATATTAGTATAATATTAAAATTTATATATTTTGAATCAGTATAGCTTTTTTTAATTTAAATTAAAAACGTTATTCAATTGATAATGATTTTAATTAACCATGTAACATTATTTATAATAGCATAAAACTTTTCAATTGAAAATGATTTTCAATATATTTTAAAATAAATATTGATTTTATAATTTTAACGTTATATTTTTATGGAACTTGTTCTTCATCATCCGTTATCAACTTTTTAATTATAAAAAAAGAGAACATATACCTACTCCATAGAAGGAAGTATATGTTCTCTTTTATTTTTATACAAATAATTAATGTTTTATATTAAATTTAAAGAATTTCTTCTAATGTTTTTCTAATAGCTTTAATAAAATCAAAAGTATTTAGTGTTTGAATATTATCATGTTCTGCTATTAATGCTAAGTCTTTAGTCATAGCACCATCTTCAATTGTTTTGATTGAAGCCTTTTCCAATTTATTTGCAAATTCAACTAGTGCAGTATTATTGTCTAGTTCTCCTCTTTTTCTTAAAGCCCCAGACCATGCAAATATTGTTGCTATTGAATTTGTTGATGTTTCTTCGCCTTTTAAGTGTTTATAGTAATGTTGTTGAACAGTACCATGAGCCGCTTCATATTCATAATTTCCTTCTGGTGAAACTAAAACTGAAGTCATCATTGCAAGCGAACCAAATGCTGTAGCTACCATGTCACTCATTACATCTCCGTCATAGTTTTTACAAGCCCATATCATTCCACCTTCTGATTTAACTACTCTTGCCACAACATCATCAATTAATGTATAGAAGTACTCAATTCCGGCTTCATCAAACTTAGTTTTATATTCGTTATCAAAAATTTCTTGGAATATGTCTTTAAAAGTATGATCATATTTCTTTGAAATTGTATCCTTAGTTGCAAACCATAAATCTTGTTTTGTATCCAGTGCAAAGTTAAAGCAACTTTTAGCAAAGCTTCCTATAGAGTTATTAAGGTTATGCATTCCCATAACAACACCATCTCCAGCAAAATTATGTACTAATTCTCTTTTTTCTTCTCCATTTTCACAAGTAAATACTAACTCACACTTGCCTTTTCCTTCTATTTTCATTTCTACATTTCTATATATATCCCCATAAGCATGTCTTGCTATTGTAATAGGCTTCTTCCATGTTCTAACGTATGGTTTTACTGGTTCTACTGTAATTGGAGCTCTAAATACTGTGCCATCCAAGATTGCTCTTATAGTTCCATTCGGACTTTTCCACATTTCTTTCAAATCATATTCTTTCATTCTTGCGCCATTAGGAGTAATAGTTGCACATTTCACCCCTACTTTGTATTTTTTAATAGCTTCTGCAGAATCTACAGTAACTTTATCATTAGTTTCATTTCTGTATTCTAATCCAAGATCATAATATTCTGTATTTAATTCAATAAATGGATTTAATAATTCCTCTTTTATTGCACCCCAAATGATTCTTGTCATTTCGTCTCCATCCATTTCAACTAATGGAGTCGACATTTTAATTTTTTCCATATTTATTGCCTCCTATATTGCTTATATTTACTTTAATTTTCTCTAAACAATTATACAATATTGCTGACTTTTTATCAATTTCTAACAATTCTAATGTTTTACCAACATATTTGCAAAAAAAATGGAGAACTTCATTTCTGAAGTTCTCCATTCTATTTTTTATCACAGTTTTAGTCATATGAAGGAAAATAATACGTCATTTACTAGTATACTAACTTATTATTTTCTGGAATATGATTTATACTAAATGTTGAATAACATATCTCCATAAGTTGGTAGTGGCCAGAATTCTTCATCAACTATAGTTTCAAGTTTATCAGCATCTTCTCTTAAAGTATTCATTTGTTCGAATACTTCGTATCTGTACATCATTCCTAAATCAAATATATCACCTTGGAAGTTGTCTGCTTTTTCAACTGCTTTTTCAAGAAGTATTACATTTTTATTTAATGAAGCTATCAATGTTGAAACTTCAGTTAATAATTCAGTTTGAACTGATATATCTGCATTTATTCCAGTAGCTTTTATAGTGTTTATTGATTCTGCAACACTTGTAGCAAACTGAATTACAGCAGGTATGATTTGACGTTTTGCCATTTCAATTGTTGTTAATGCTTCTATATTTATAATCTTATTATAGTTTTCAAGAGTAATTTCATAACGAGATGTTGATTCTACTTTAGTTAAAACTCCATGTTTTTCTAATACAGCTTGATTCTTTTCAGAAATCATAGCTTTAGCAGATTCTACAGTAGATTTAATATTTGGAAGTCCTCTTCTTTCAGCTTCAGCAACCCATTCATCTGAATATCCATTTCCATTAAATATTATTCTCTTATGAGATTTAACAATATTAGTTAAGATTGATTGTATTTCAGCATTTAAATCAGAAGCCTTTTCAAGTTTATCTGCAATTTCAGATAAAGTTTCAGCAACTATTGTATTTAAAACGAAATTACAACCAGAAATTGAAGCTGAAGATGGAACCATTCTAAACTCAAACTTATTTCCTGTGAATGCAAATGGAGAAGTTCTGTTTCTGTCAGTTGCATCTTTTGGAAGAGGAGGTAATGTATTTACTCCAATAGTTAACTCACTTGAAGATTTAGAACTTGTAGCTGCACCTTTTTCAATTTGTTCTAATACATCTTCTAATTGATCTCCTAAGAACATAGAAATTATAGCTGGAGGAGCTTCATTAGCACCTAAACGATGATCATTTCCAGCATTAGCAGCTGATACTCTTAATAAATCTGGATATTCATCAACAGCCTTTATTATAGCACAAAGGAATAAAAGGAATTGTTGATTTTCATGTGGAGATTTACCTGGTTCAAGAAGATTCATTCCATCATCAGTACCCAGTGACCAGTTGTTATGCTTACCTGATCCGTTTACTCCAGCAAATGGTTTTTCATGAAGTAAACAATATAAATCGTGTTTTGAAGCAACTTTCTTCATTATTTCCATTGTAAGTTGGTTATGGTCAGTTGATATATTTGTTGTACTAAATATAGGAGCTAATTCATGTTGAGCAGGAGCAACTTCATTATGCTTAGTTTTAGCTAATATTCCAAGTTTCCAAAGTTCTTCATCTAACTCTTTCATGAAATCAGAAACTCTTTTTGTTAATGCTCCGAAGTAATGATCTTCAAGTTCTTGACCTTTTGAAGGTTTTGCTCCAAATAATGTTCTTCCAGTTAATATAAGGTCTTTACGAGCATCATACATTTTTTTATCAATTAAGAAATATTCTTGTTCAGGACCTACAGTTGTAGTAACTTTTTGAGTAGTAGTATTTCCTAGTGCTCTTAAAACACGTAGAGCTTGCCCAGATATCGCTTCCATTGAACGTAATAATGGAGTTTTCTTATCTAAAGCTTCTCCGTTATAAGAACAGAATGCAGTTGGTATGCATAAAGAATCATCTTTAATAAATGCTGGTGAAGTACAATCCCATGCAGTATATCCTCTAGCTTCAAAAGTAACTCTTAGTCCACCTGAAGGGAAAGAAGATGCATCAGGTTCACCTTTAATTAATTCTTTACCTGAAAATTCTAATAATACGCTCCCGTCTGAAGTCGGGTTTATAAAAGAATCATGTTTTTCAGCAGTAATTCCAGTCATTGGTTGGAACCAGTGAGTAAAGTGAGTAGCACCTTTTTCAACAGCCCAATCTTTCATTGCAGATGCAACAATATCTGCAACCTCTGGTTCAAGAGCAGTTCCTTTTTCAATTGTCTTTTTTAAAGCTTTATAAGTAGCCTTTGGAAGACGTTCTTTCATTACAGAATCATTAAATACATTTGAAGCAAAAATTTCATTGATTTTATTCATTAATAAGATCCCCTTTCAGATATACAATATTATTTAAATTGTTATTAACTAAATACAATAATTAGTAATTTAATAAAATTTTTAGATTATAAATATTACATAATGAATTAAAAACATAGACTGAATTAATAAATAAATTTCCTATTAAATCTACATTTGGAATAAAATGCATATTTAAAAAATAAAAAGCTAAAGAAATATATTAATATTCTCTAGCTCCATTGCTAAAAATTTTATTTAATTAATAAATTAAACCTAATTCTTCTGACTATTACTAAAATATTTCCCATTAAAACTGTCATAGTCTTAAATACGATAGATTAATTATACTATATTGTTAAATATTTTTCAATACTCAAATTGGATTTTGATTGCTCAATTAAAAGTTAATATACAGATTAAGATTATTTCTCTTTATCATCTATATCCTCATACTCGACATCAATAATTTCTCCATTAGTATAATCATCAGTTGACTCTTTATTAATATCTTGATTTCTATAGTTATTCTTAATATCATTTGAATTCTTTTGTTCTTTTTTCACTTTAATAAATGCCATAATTTTTATAATTATATATGCTATTACTCCAATTAATATGAGCCCTGGAAGAATACGTATGAATATTGATCCAACTAAAAATACCATGCAAATTGTTCCAATAATATATATATACTTTTTGATTTGTTCATTCATTACAATCAACCTCTACACCGCTTAGTTTTTAGACATTTAAATAAAAATATCTACCTATATCTATTTAATTTATTTATAATTATACCCTAGAGCTATAAAATTTACAATGTATAACTACAAAACAATAATCCCTTCGGAAAATTTCCAAAGGGATTATTGTTTGAAATGATCTTATTTTCTCAAAAATTTATTAATTGATATTCCTGCTTGTATTCCTTCATTTATAGCAGTTACAACTAATGATTGACCGCGCCTAGCATCACCCGTTGCAAACACTTTAGGAATATTAGTTCTGAAATCTGATTCTCCTGCTTTTATATTAGTTCTTACATCTGATCCTACTCCAAAAGCATCTTTAATATAGCTTTGTGAACCTGTGAATCCCATTGCAAGTAATACAAGTTCAGCCTTATATGTTTTTTCTGATCCTTCAACTGATACTGGTGAAAATCTTCCACTCTCATCTTTTTTCCATTCAACTTTTACAGTATCAACACTTTCAAGATTTCCATCTTTATCTCCATGAAGAGCTGTAACTGTTGTTAAATATTCTCTAGGATCCTTGCCATATAGACTTATAAATTCTTCTTGACCATAATCAACCTTAAGAATTTTAGGCCATTCTGGCCATGGATTGTTTTCACTTCTTTCCTTACCTGGTTCTCCCATTATTTCAAATTGAACTAATGATTTGCAACCATGTCTAAGTGAAGTTCCAACACAATCTGTTCCTGTATCTCCCCCACCAATTACAATTACATTTTTATCTTTTGCAGAAATGTAGTTGTTATCTGAGTGATTTGAATCTAAAAGACTCTTAGTATTAGCTTTTAAGAAATCTACTGCAAAATGAACTCCTTTAACTTCTGATCTACCCTCTACTTGAATATCTCTAGGTTCAGATGCCCCTGTTGCAAGAACTACTGCATCATATTCATTTAAGATTTCATTCGCATCATAGTTATCACCAACATTCGCATTGTTCACAAATCTAATTCCTTCTTCCGCCATTAGATGAACTCTTCTTGAGATAACTTCTTTATCAAGCTTCATGTTAGGAATTCCATACATCAATAATCCACCTGGTCTATCACTTCTTTCAAATACAGTAACTTTATGACCACATTTATTTAACGTATCTGCTGCTGCAAGTCCTGCTGGTCCTGATCCTATTACTGCAACTGTTTTTCCAGTTCTCTTAGCGGGTGGATTTGCCTTAACTGTTTTATTTTCAAAAGCAATATCAATTATTGATCTTTCGTTTTCCTTTATAGTAATCGAAGGACCATTTAATCCTGCTGTACACCCAGCTTCACACGGAGCTGGACATACTCTTCCTGTAAATTCAGGGAATGGATTAGTCTTATTTAATCTTTCATAAGCTAAATCCCATTTCCCTCTATACACTAAATCATTCCATTCAGGAATTAAGTTATGAAGTGGACATCCTGATACCATACCTGAAAATAATACTCCTGATTGACAAAATGGAACACCACAATCCATACATCTTGCACCCTGAATACATTGATTTTCTTCAGGAAGTCTTTTATGAAACTCTTTATAATCCTTTAGTCTTTCTTTTGGTTCTCTATTTTTTCCTTCTTCTCTATCATACTCTAAAAATCCTGTTGGTTTACCCATATCATATAACCCCCCTATATTCCTTTAATTTCTTGGAAAGTTTTAATTAATGCTTCATCCTCATCACATCCAAGATTCTTATACTTATCAACAGTTTCTAATATCCTCTTATAATCCTTTGGAATTATCTTATGGAATTTAGATTTTTCTGTTTCAAAGTTGCATAATATTTTATTTCCTTTAGGAGAACCTGTAACTTTTACATGTTCTTCAATTAAATTATTTAATTCTTCTTCATCTTCTAAGCTTAATTCTTCTAATAAAACCATTTCTTCATTTAAGTTTATTCTGAAGTTTTCATCTTCTTCATAAAGGTAAGCAATTCCACCACTCATACCTGCAGCAAAGTTAACTCCTGTTTTACCTAAAACAACAACGATGCCACCTGTCATATATTCTAATCCATGAGATCCCACACCTTCAACAACAGCAGTTGCACCTGAATTTCTAACACAGAATCGTTCTCCTGCAATACCATTTATAAATACTTTACCTGAAGTTGCACCGTATAAAGCAACATTTCCAACTACGATGTTATCTTCAGCTACAAATGTTGATTTTTTCGGAGGATATACTATAAGTTTACCACCTGATAATCCCTTACCTAAGTAGTCATTAGCATCTCCTTCAACTTCAAAAGTTAATCCATTTGGAATAAATGATCCAAAACTTTGACCTGCTGATCCATTACACTTAATACTTATAGTATCTTCTGGTAAACCTTCTGATCCATTTGCCTTAGTTATTTCAGATCCAAGAATAGTTCCAAGAGTTCTATCCGTATTAGTTATATCAATTTCTAAATTCATTTTTTCTTTATTTTCTATAGCATTTTTGAATTTTTCTAAGAATACTTTTGTATCTAATACTTTATTTAACTTAAAGTCATATTTCTTAGTTTCATCAAACTTAACAACTTTACCTTTATATTTATCTGGAGTATAAAGTATAGAACTTAAATCAACATTCTTAGCCTTCCAGCCATGAATATTTTCTCTTTGCTTAAGTTTGTCTACTCTACCAACCATTTCATCTATATTTCTAAATCCAAGCTTAGCCATGATTTCTCTGAGCTCTTGTGCTATAAAGTGCATAAAGTTAACAACATATTCTGGTTTTCCTTTAAATCTCTTTCTAAGCTCTTCATTTTGTGTTGCAACTCCAACTGGACAAGTATCCAAATTGCAAACTCTCATCATAACACAACCAAGTGTTACAAGCGGTGCGGTTGCAAATCCAAATTCTTCAGCTCCAAGAAGTGCAGCAATAGCGACATCACGGCCACTCATAAGCTTACCATCAACTTCAACTCTAACTCTTTCTCTTAAATCGTTAAGTAATAAAGTTTGATGAGCTTCTGCAAGTCCGAGCTCCCAAGGAAGTCCAGCATTTTTAATAGAGTTTTTAGGTGATGCACCTGTTCCTCCATCATAACCTGAAATTAATATTACTTCAGCTCCACCCTTAGCAACACCAGCTGCAACAGTACCAACACCACATTCAGAAACTAACTTAACAGATATTCTAGCTCCAGTATTTACATTTTTTAAATCATAAATTAATTGAGCTAAATCTTCTATTGAATAAATATCATGATGTGGTGGTGGTGATATAAGTCCAACACCTGTAGTCGAATGTCTTGTTTTAGCAATCCATGGATAAACCTTAGTTGCAGGTAATTGACCACCTTCTCCTGGTTTTGCTCCTTGTGCTAATTTTATTTGAAGTTCATCTGCATTTACCAAATACTCTGAAGTTACTCCAAATCTACCAGATGCAATTTGCTTTATTGAAGATCTTCTTGAATCTCCATTTTCATCAAGAATCCATCTATCTTTATCTTCTCCACCTTCACCAGTATTAGATCTACCACCAATCCTATTCATTGCAATAGCAAGCGCTTCATGAGCTTCCTTGGAAATTGATCCATAAGACATTGCTCCAGTTTTAAATCTCTTAACTATTGCTTCAACTGCTTCAACCTCATCTAATGGAATTTCTTTAGAATTAAAGTTAAAATCTAATAATCCTCTTAAATTTATTTCAGCCTCTTCATCATCAATTAATGAAGTATACTCTTTAAACAATTCATAATTTGCTGTCTTAGTAGCTTCTTGAAGTTTGTGAATAGTTAAAGGATTATATAAATGCTCTTCAGTACCGTCTCTACCAGATCTAAGTTTTTCATATCCTGGTGAATCTAATGTAAAGTCAGCAGAATAAGTCTTAGGTTTATATCCATTTTCATGATTTATTTCTGCTTCTTTTTGAATTTCATTTAATCCTATTCCACCAATTCTACTTGTAGTATTTGTAAAATATTTTTCAATAACATCTTTACCTATACCTATAGCTTCAAATATTTGAGCTCCTTGATAAGATTGTATTGTTGAAATACCCATTTTAGAAAGTATTTTAGTTATTCCCTTAAGGACTGCTTTGTTATAGTTATAAACTGCTTTGCTATAATCTACTTCAAGTAATCCGTCTTCAATTAATCCTCTTAAAGATTCGTAAGCCATATATGGATTTATAGCTGATGCTCCAAATCCAATTAAAGTTGCAAAATGATGAACTTCTCTCGGCTCTCCACTTTCAAGTATTAATCCAACTGATGTTCTTGTTCCCTTTTGGACTAAATATTGATGAAGTCCTGATACTGCAAGTAATGATGGAATTGGAACTTTTGCTTCGCATACATTTCTATCAGATAAGATTAATACAGTATATCCTTTTTCATATGCATCTTGTGCTTTTTCAAACATCTCATCTAATGCATCTTCTAAAGATCCATCTTTATCAAATACAATATCGATAACTTTTGATCTTAAATTTCCACCATTAAGTGATTTTATTTTAGCTAATTCTTCATCATTTATTATTGGTGAGTCAAGTTTAAGCAATTCGCAATTTATTGGTCTATCTTCCAAGATGTTGCCTTCTGGCCCTATGTAAACATTAGAAGCTGTAACTATTTCTTCGCGAATTGCATCTATAGGCGGATTAGTTACTTGAGCAAATAATTGCTTAAAGTAATTAAATAATGGTTGCGATTGTTTTGATAGCACTGCAATTGGAGTATCTACGCCCATTGCCGCTAATGGCTCTTCACCAATTTTAGCCATTGGAAGCATAGTTGTCTTTACTTCTTCATAAGTATATCCAAAAGTTTTTTCTAATCTTTTTCTAGTTTGCTTATCATATTCAATCTTGAATTTTTTACTATTTTTAATTTTATCTAAAGTAACTAGATTTTCTTCTAACCAT
>JAJXYA010000206.1 GCA_021780795.1 Bacillota bacterium
ATATATTAAAAAACTGAATATCAACTTATGAGGAGTGATTTTAATGCCAAGAAGAAGAAAGCAAAAGAAAAAAAAATCAAAAATTTTACCAATACTTTTAATTTTAATTGTAATCATTGGTATTATAGCTGCACTATATTTTAATCATATTATAGGATTTAAAAACAACTTTTTTAGTAACTTAAAAGGATCTGCTTCTCAACAAAATCAAAATGTAACACCAATAAACAATACCGCTTCAAATAATAGTAATACTAATACAGTTACTACCAGTAATACTACCAATAGTAATGCAGTAACTAATGCCAATACTAATAATAATACAGCAAACAATAAAACTTCAAATGCTGCTAGCACAAATTCATCTAGTAAAGCTACTGTTTCAAATAGCACTCAAAACGAATATATTAATAAAAATTCTGCATCGCAAGGTAATAAAATTACAGTAGATGCTGCGAATACTATTTTAAAAACAAAGGTTAATAAAGGAAATACAAACTATACCTTCACTTACGACCACACTCAAATAAGGCAAAATCAAACTTATTACGTATTTATGGCTACTGGCTCCACTAATGATCAAGGTGATACAAATGGTTGGTATTATGTTAATGTTAATTCTGGTGCTGCTTACAGCTGGGATTTAATAAAAGACGTTTTGACTCCAATTCAATAATATTTGATAATTTCTTTCTTTTATGTTATCATGAATTGTTAAATTAAATAAAGAAAGAGGATAACTAATGAAAGAAATTAAATTCACTGAACTTGAACTTAAAGATACCGTTGTTAATGCTATAGAAGATATGGGCTTTGAGAACCCTTCCGAAATACAAGCTGCAAGTATTCCTACTGTTATGCAAGGATTTGATATAATAGGTCAAGCACAAACAGGTACAGGAAAAACCTGTGCCTTTGGTGCTCCAATAATAAGTAAAATAGATAATAAGAAAAAGAATGTTCAAGCAATAATCCTAACTCCGACTAGAGAACTAGCTATTCAAATATATGATGAACTGAAAAGACTTTCAAAATACGAAAAAGTTCATTCAATACCTATATATGGTGGCCAATCCATGGAAAAACAGATTTCATCCTTAAAAAAAGGTGTTTCAATAGTAATAGGTACTCCAGGAAGAATATTAGACCACATTAGAAGGAGAACTTTAAAATTAGATGAAGTCAAATATTTAGTACTTGATGAAGCAGACGAAATGCTCAATATGGGTTTCATTGAAGACATTGAAGAAATTATAAGTAAAACTAGCGAAGACAGGCAAACACTTTTATTTTCTGCAACGATGCCTCGACAAATTAGAAACTTAGCTGAAAAATATTTAAAGCCAGATGCAAAGCATATTCAAATTTTAAAAAAATCACTAACAGTTTCTAAAATAGAACAATATTTTTGTGAAATTCATACTTCTTTAAGACTAGAAGCTTTATGCAGAATAATCGACATAGATAATCCTGATTGTGCTATAATATTTTGCAAAACAAAACGCGGTGTTGATGAACTAGTTTCTTCTATGCAATCAAAAGGCTACATTGTAGAAGGCATGCATGGTGACATGAATCAAAACCAAAGACTTTCTACTTTAAATAAATTTAAGAATGGTCAACTTAAATTTTTGGCTGCTACAGACGTTGCTGCTAGAGGAATAGACGTTCAAAACGTAACTCACGTTTTCAACTATGAATTACCGCAAGATACTGAATCTTATGTTCACAGAATCGGTAGAACAGGAAGAGCAAATAAATCTGGAACTGCATACAGTTTTATAACAAAAAAAGAATTATCTAAGCTTCATCTAATTGAAAAAACAATTAAAAGCAAGATAAATAAAAAGCCTATTCCAACTGCTAAAGATATACTGAATGTAAAATCAGCCTCTATAATTTCAAGGGTAACCGAAGACCTAAGCAATAAAGACTTTGAAAAATTTATGCCTATGGTTAATGAATTAAAAAGCAATCACAGCCTAGAAGAAATTGCTGCTGTTTTACTAAAAAATATATTCGATAAAGAAATTACAACAGATTATAATGATGATTCAATGCAATCTGAAAGCACAACAAGACTTTTCCTTTCAATAGGTAGAATGGATAACATAAATGTAAAAACACTTTTAGAGTTTATTGACGATACTTCAGATGTAGATTCCAATTATATCGGAAAAATTGACATCTTAGAAAAGTTCTCCTTTGTAGATGTTTCTGAAAGCAAAGTATCTGAAATATTAAAAGGAAGTAGCGGAAGAAAATTAAATGGAAGAAGAGTAAATATAGAAGTAGCTAAAAGCCGTAATTAATAAATAACCTATTGTGTCATTTAACTTCTGACACAATAGGTTATTTAATTGGTTTTATAAAGTTTATAATTTATATTTGGAAAAATATTATCTAGTTCTTCATATTTAGCAAGATTTTTGGAATCTATAGTATCTTTTGTAATATCGTCATATAACCTATTAAATCTATCAATATGTGTATTGATTCTTCTAGTTGCATATAGAGAAGTGGTATTATTTTTAATAATAAATGGCCAATCTGAAGCTTCTGCAAGCATTAATTCCCTTACTGCTTGATTCAATGCTCGCTTTTTAAGTTCATTAGGCTTATTATATGTATTAGCAAGTCTTACCATCTTCTTTTCACACCTATGCAAGTCCTTATAAATCCATTGATTTGATGAATTAATCCAAACTGAAAAATCACCATTTTCTCCCCAACTAGAAGGATTTGGAACTGCACATTGTACGATAGGGTTTTTCATCAAATATTCGGTAGGTGTAGTTAATTCATAACAAGTCCATTCTTCAGCGCTTTTCCTAATAAAAGCATCTAAAAAATCTGGCCCCTCAAACCACCAATGACCAAAAAGTTCAGTATCATATGGACAAGTTATTATAGGAGACTTATCCATATATCCACTATATCTATTAATTTGTTCATTCCTACAACCAGCAAAATGACTTGCATGATTTTTTACCCTCTCCATGGCATTTTCTCTATCATAATATTCCTTACTTTCTGTTTTACCGGTTATTTTATAGTACTTCACACCGGTGTCAAGCCTAATACCCCCGCTATTAATATACGGTGCTAT
>JAJXYA010000332.1 GCA_021780795.1 Bacillota bacterium
ACAGCACATTCCGCATGCATCTAAACTTCTGTCATATTTTATAGTATCTGCAGCAACTTCTTCAGTTATTTCTTCATTTTTAATTGGTTTTACAGTTTTAGGTACATAATTTAATACGCTAAAGCTTTTATAACCTCCGGTCATATTTGTAACTTTAAATCCATTTTGTCTTAAAATTCTAGAAGCAACGTGACCACGTAAACCTACTTGGCAATATTCGATTATTTCCTTACTTTTATCCAGCTCAGAAATTCTTCCCCTTAAATTGTCAACTGGAATATTTATTGCACCTTTGATATGGCCATTATTATATTCTAATTCTGAACGGACGTCTAAAAGAATACTATTATCGTTTTTGTAATTTAAATAATCCTGTGCAGTTATTACATCTTCTTGTCCGGAAAGAATATTTTCAGCAACAAAACCAGCCATATTTACAGGGTCTTTTGCAGATGAGAAAGGAGGAGCATAACTTAATTCTAATTCTGTCAAGTCATAAATAGTCCCTCCGAGTCTAATAGTAGTAGCTATTACATCAATACGTTTATCAACGCCTTCATAGCCTATAGCCTGAGCGCCTAAAATAGCTCCTTCGTCGTTAAAAAGCAATTTTAGAGACATAGGTTCAGCTTTTGGATAATAAGAAGCGTGGGAAACTGGATGTACAGTTACAGCCCTATATGGTATTTCTAATCTTTTTAAGTTTCTTTCATTATTTCCTGTGCTAGCTGCTGTTAATTCAAATACCTTTATTATAGATGTTCCTAAAGAACCTTTATATTTTGAATCTAAACCAGATATATTGTCAGCAGCTATTCTGCCTTGCTTGTTAGCTGGACCTGCAAGAGGTATAGCAGTTTGTTTTTTATTAATGAAATCGATGACCTCAATAGCATCACCTACAGCAAAAATGTTGTCAAAATTAGTTTGCATCTTATCATTTACTAAAATATGACCTTTAATTCCAAGATTAATACCACTATTTTTAATAAAGGCTGTATCAGGAACAACTCCTATAGCTAAAACAACAATGTCGGATGTTAACTTATTTCCACTTGATAAAATTGTATCAATATTTGAATCGTTATCTTTAAATCCTTTTACACCATCATTAAGTATTAAATCAACTCCATTTTGAGCCATTTCCTTTTCAGCAGTTAATACCATATCAGTATCAAAAGGAGCTAAAATATGAGGGGCTGCTTCTACTAAGGTTACATCAAGGCCTCTCTCTATTAAATTTTCGGCTATTTCAATGCCAATGAAGCCTCCGCCTATAACTACTGCACTTTTAGTTTTCTTTTTATCAACTATTTCCTTTAACTTATCTGTATCAGGTATATTTCTCAATGAATATATTTTGTCGCTGTCAATGCCATCTATATTAGGTTTTATAGCTTTAGCACCAGGCGATAAAACTAAATAATCAAAGGTTTCTTCATATTGACCTTTTTCTTTGCTGTTTACTTTAACAATATTTTTTTCTGGGTCAACCGATATAACTTCACTATTAATTCTAACATCTATATTAAATCTATCTTGCATGCTTTTTGGAGTTTGAACTAAAAGTTTTTCTCTTTCTTTAATTGTTTCACCTATATAATAAGGAAGACCGCAGTTTGCAAAGGATATATATTCATCTCTTTCAAACATTATAATCTCGGCATTTTCATCCAATCTCCTCAATCTAGCAGCAGCAGAAGCTCCACCAGCAACGCCACCAACAATCAATACTTTTTTATTCATAATAATTCCTCCCTTATAATCTTTAATTGATTTTAGAAATCAATATATTAATAATTTCAGTAACAGTTTCATTGCAAACTCGGTAGTTAACTTCAAGACCATTTCTAGTTCCTTCTATAATACCAGCAGTTCTAAGTTTTTGAAGATGTTGTGATATAGTTGATTGGGGTATTTCTAGACATTCTTGCATGTTTGAAACATTGCAACAGCCCTTTTTTAATAATCCAGCAACAATGCAAAGCCTAATTGGATGAGCTAGAACCTTTAAAATTTCTGCTGCATCGTTGTATTTTGCGTAGTCGTTATCCATAATGCACCTCATGTTTAGTATATTTACAATATCAGTATATTCATATATTACGATATTGTGATATATTTGTCAAGTAAATAAAAGGGGTCAGGCACTTTAGTGCCTGACCCCTTTAGGGACGGAGGAAATACACTATTCTTCAATTAATTCAGAAACAGCTGCTCCTGGAGGAACAATTGGAAATACTTTTTCATGCGGGCAAATATCACAATCTATAACTACTGGCTCATTTAGAGCTAAAGCTTCATCTAAACAGCGTTCCACTTCTTCATTTGAAGTGATTCTCATAGATTTTATTCCATAGGCTTCCCCAAGCTTTACGAAATCTACATCTGGACCTAGTTCCGAATGAGAGAAATTACCGCTATGAAACATATCTTGCCATTGATGAACCATACCTAATACATGGTTGTTCAAAACTAACTGTATAATAGGAAGCTTAAATTTTGAAATGGTAGCAAGTTCTATTGAATTCATTTTAAAACTTCCATCACCAGCAATATTGATAACTTTTTTATTAGGATTTGCAATTTGAGCTCCAATGGCAGCACTTAGTCCAAAGCCCATAGTACCAAGACCACCTGAAGTTACCAAAGTTTTTGGATGCAAGAACTTATAAAATTGAGCAGTCCAAATTTGGTTTTGGCCTACTTCAGTAGTAATTATACATTCACCTTTTGTTAAATTATATAATGTATTTAAAATAAATTGTGGATTTAATCCTTTATGGTTATATTTAAGTGGATGAGCTTCTTTTGATGCTAATACTTTGTTTACCCAATTAACTTCATTTTTTTCTTCTACTAATTCTATTAATTTAGATAGCACTTCCTTAACATCGCCACATATAGAAAGATCTTCAGGAATGTTTTTGTTAAACTCCATTGGATCAATGTCGATGTGAATAATTTTTGCTTTTGGAGCAAAATGGCTTACTTTACTTGTAACTCTGTCACTGAACCTTGCACCAATAGCAATTAATAAATCGCAATTTGAAACCGCATGATTTGAGCTATAAGTACCATGCATTCCTATCATTCCAAGATGCA
>JAJXYA010000240.1 GCA_021780795.1 Bacillota bacterium
TTTACATTCATTGCTCCAGTTGCATATACTCTGTTAGCATCATCTTTAGCTACACAGTTAAGATTTGATACTAGGTAATTATCATAAGAATCGTTGTAAGCTTTGCTAAATGTTTTTCCTGCTACTCCGTCTCTTTTTACCCAAACTGAAAGTTTGTATTTTCCAAGTTCAAATGCACTTGTCTTTGGTAAAGTTACAACTGATTTGCCATCTTGTGCTACAGTGTATCCAGATGTTAATTCAGTCCACTTTCCAGTTTTTACATTTTGAAGAAATGCTCTGTATTGTACTTTTCCTTCATAGTTGCTTGAAGTTACTGTGAATGTTTCAGTATCTCCTACTACTAGTGGTGAGTGTTCTACTCCAATAAAGTTAATTACTGGAACAACTGCTTCTGCAGCTTTAGCTGTAACATTGCCTAAAAATCCAGCCATTACAAATACTGCTGCCATAAATATACTTAGTGTCTTTTTGATTTGTTTCATATGGTTTGTCCCCTCCCATTGATATATATTTTTTATTTTTATAAAAATAAAAACCTAATTAGAATTGTAGTCTTTTTAAAGAATACAATTTGTTCTTCTTTAACTACACCCCCTAAGGAGCTATTTTTTTGTTACTATAAAAGATTGTAAGTTAGTTTTATAGTAACATTGTAATTAAAGACTTCATATGTTGTGATGTCCTTTAAAGATACCACATTTTTACTAGACCCTTAAACACTATAGAATCTTGTGGTGATTATAATACCTTTCCATAATATTCATGTCATTCATCTATTTTATAACACTTTTGATTAAATATCAACATGTTATTAAAAATTACCTGCATTTCATCCATTTTCATATCTTACACTTATATAACGTTTGTGGTTATATTTTAGTTGCAAGTTTTAAAAACTTTTTTATTTTTTTCTTTAATTGGTTTATCTTTCTCTAAGCTATTAAAATTTCCTCTAATTCATAGCTCTTCATGTTTTACACTTATATAACGTTTCTTCCTATAGTATAGTTGCACTTTTCTAAATTTTTTTATTATTAATTCATAAAAGGCTAACTTATACTTTACTGTGTTTTGAATCCTTATATGTTTATTAAGAAATCCATAATTTATTACAACTAATTTCTGTAACCTTCTAGGATTTTTTTTCATATTCTATTATAGTAGAAATATTTGAAGGGAGCTTTTTATGTTCTATAATCCAAAAAATGTTTACAATCCTTATTCTCTATATAGGGTAAGCCCTATGACCTCATATTTAAGAATTCTTCATGCTTCACCTAAATCTCCTGCAGTTGATGTGTATATTAATGATATGTTAAAGTTTAGAAACCTTACCTATGGTTCTTTTACAGATTATATAGAGGTTATAACTGGTGATTATAATGTAAAACTCTATACTGCTGGTACAAAAACCTCTCCTGTACTTAATAAAAATCTTTTTGTTCCACCTGAAAAAATATACACTGTTGCTGCTATAGGTTTACTACCTAATATTGATGTACTACCTGTTCCTGAAACTAAAGTTATCGAACCCGCTGATAAGGTTTATATCAAATTTGCACACTTATCCCCTAATACGGTGGCTGTGGATGTTGCTTTGCCAAATGGTAAAATTCTATTTAAGAATATTGGTTACAAACAATTTACTGACTATATAGAAATTCCTGCAGGCACCTATACTTTAGAAGTTAGACCTACTGGAACCTCCACTACAATTCTTCACATTCCAAATATAAAATTGAAATCTCAACGTTTTTACACTGTTTATGCTATAGGTCTAACTAACGATCATCCAGGTCTTCAAGCCTTAATTCCTCTTGATGGAAGTTCTTATTTAGATTTGCACAAGGATTAGCTATTATTACAAGCTTATAACATTATATTTAAAGGCATAAAGTGCTACGAAATCTCTAGCACTTTATGCCTTTTTCATACTCTTATATTCGTGTTTATAATCAGTGGTTAGAATGTTGTCGGTTGAAATATGTATATACAAAAGTAGGTACTTGTATATAGGAATTAGATAAAAGTAAATGTGCATAATATTATAAACATCATTTATATCCATTCCATAACAAAAGTATATATTTTCTTAGGAGGAAAACTCATGAAAAACTTCAAAGTTGTTATAAAAAATGCTTTTAAACGAAATTTTATAGATGCCTTAAGTGCTATGGCCTTAGGTTTATTTGCTTCATTAATCATTGGATTAATTCTAAGTCAATTTTCAAAAATCCCCGGCCTTACCTTCCTTAAAGAGTTTACAGAAATTATTTCCGCTAAATCTCCTGTAGTAGGTTGCTCTATAGGTGTGGCTGTAGCTTGGGGTTTAAAGGTTACCCCACTTACAATGTTTTCTTCAGCTGCTACTGGTGCTTTCGGATATATGTATATGGGTGGTGGTCCAGTAGGCGCATTTATTGCAGCTCTAATAGGTGCACAACTTGGAAACTTGGTGGCAGGTAAAACAAAACTTGATATTCTTATAGTTCCCATTGTTACAATTGTTACTGGAAGTATAGCTGGTAAGTTTGTTGGCCCATATATTTCAGCCTTCATGTCAGGGCTCGGCGCACTCATAAATTCTGCTACTAATTTTATGCCTATTCCAATGGGCATTGCTGTATCTACTTTAATGGGGCTAACACTTTCTTCTCCAATTAGTAGTGCTGCCATAGCCATTTCTTTAAAAATGTCTGGCCTTGCTGCAGGTGCTGCTACTGTTGGTTGCAGTGCTCAAATGATAGGTTTTGCCGTTTCTAGTTATAGAGAAAATAAAGTAGGTGGTCTAATATCTCAAGGACTAGGTACCTCCAAGCTACAATTACCTAACATAATAAGACGTCCTCAAGTTTGGATACCACCTACCTTAGCAGGTGCAATTTTAGGTCCTCTTTCTACCACTGTTTTTTCTATGAAAAATAATTATATAGGCGCAGGCATGGGCACTAGTGGCCTTGTAGGCCAATTCGGAACTCTTGCAGCCATGCAGGGAAGTGAACCTACTTCTGTAATTGTTCTAAAAATATTATTTCTACATTTTATAGCTCCTGCCGTTTTAACTTTACTTTTCTCAGAGATATCTCTGAGAAAAGTAA
>JAJXYA010000362.1 GCA_021780795.1 Bacillota bacterium
CTGTAGTTCATAAATCGTAGCTTTGTGATACATGAACTATTTAAGAAAAGTACGTAATATTAAAAATCACTGTTTTGCTGTTTTTTTATTAAATTATTATATTCTTCTTCATTCCTACTCCATTTTGCAAGTGATGCACTTCCTCCACCTATAAATAATCCAAGAAATACTGCTATATAAATGTAAGAATAAAATTCTGTTATCGAAAGAAAGAAATCACCTTCCTTAACTAAGGTAGCAATGAAAATACCTACAAAACCTGCAATGATAGAAATTATACCAGCAGTCATCACATATTTAAATTTACCCTTTTTCCTATTCTTTTCCCACTTCATAATAAACCTTTCATTATTCATTAAATTAATTCCCCCCACACAAACTATTTTTTCTTTATTGCACATTTTCTTACTAATTCGACGCTTTTTAAGAATATTGTGTAATTATTTAAGTCAGCTTAAGCTTATTTATTGTGCGTATCTTCAATTGCTGAAATAATAAAATATCCCATAGTAGCTATTGATAAAATGACTCCTAAATATCCTTCAAGACTCAAAAATGCACCTAAATAAATACCAATAAAACCCGATATAAAGGTTACTATCAAAGCTTTAATAGATTTCCTCATATTATCCCTCCTGTATTAACTCGTTTTATTCTACTATATTGTCTTAACTAATGGTAATTATATCATAATCCCATATAACTAATCACCATTTTTGAAACCTATGAAGTACATTCACATCACCTAGCCATCCTTCTCAAATCAAACATTTCAATAATTTCCCTGATACCTTTTTTCCTGTATTTATTTAAGGTTTTCTCACTAATGGAATTCCTCACACAAATGTAACTCCAGGAACATTTTTCTATAAATAATTCTCTAACCACTTCTTTTACTGTAGGTGAAAGCCTTTCTATGCAGTAGTTAAGTCTTTCTATTTCAAATTCTGCACTCTTCATCATTTTAGAAATTTCTTCTCTGCTTTCCTTATTCATTCTCTTTGCAGCTTCATTATAAATTAGTGCTATTTTACAAGTTTTATCAGAAATATTCCGTGTAATAGCTCCATCATAATTTGCTGAAGAAAAATTGAGTGCCTCTATTACCTCATTTGAGTCTATATTTTCAAAAGCTTTATATTCAAATTTTAACATTTCTATATCCTTCAATATTTCATTATAATTCTTCAAAAGGTATTCCACATATTCTCTTGTTTCCATGAAATCTCCCCCTAATTAGTGACTTTCTTGTTACACATCCTAAATGGCTTATTTACTATGTTCCATAATTTTTTTTGTTACAAGTTACAACAGATACAAGATTTTCTTACGCGCCTATGCGAATTAGGCATATACACCTATACTATTCTACCTAATCTACCTAATTTCAATTACTCTATATACAATTCTTGTAACACTTGTAACAGACATGCTCTAAGCCTACCAAATACAATGCTTTACCACCTGTTACAAGTGCTTGTTACAAGGTAGTTAGGCTGTAACACTTGTAACAAGCACTCTAGTAATTTCTACTAAAAACTCTTTGAAGTCCATACATGGGTATTCGAATCATGGAACTCTTATTTCCGTTATATTTATCCCAGCCTTCAATTTTTCTCATTATTCCGCCTATCTCATAAGAATCTACCCTTTTTAACGTACTTGCATCTTTTCCAAAGAGCTCACACCATATCTCCAATATACAAACATTCTCGCGTAATACTGTTCCTACAGGTTTTTCTTCTAACTCAGTATTTCCACTTAAAAAATTCCTTCTATTATAAATATCCATTTCATACCAGTTACTAGGCAAAAGTGTATCTAAATATTCTCTTACTAGGCCCTCCCTTTCATCACTTTCAAAGGCTTCAATTTGGGCAGACTCTGCAGCATCGGTCATTGAACTGTCTAATATTAAAGATTCTCCGCTGTTATACATCAATAACGCCTCTGCCCATATTTGCTCAGTATCTTTTATATCCCAAGGTTTAAATTCACAGTTACCATTAACCTTAACCGGCCAAAATCTTCGTCCGCCTGTGGTGTCTCTTAAAAAGCCTGCTTCTTGATTAGTAGTTCCTACAATAATACACTGCCTTGGATGCTCTTCCACAACTCGCCCATAACTTGCTCTAAACTTATCATCTTGCCTGGTTAAAAAGGATTTCAAAGTATCCTCATCAACCTTTCTAATTCCCGCTAGTTCTCCTATTTCTAAAATCCAACTTCCCTGTAATTTTTCTGCTGCTGTCTTATCATGCATATCTACTATACTCAAGGCATCACTAAAAAACTTACCACCAAGCTTTGAAAATATAGTACTTTTACCTATACCCTGAGGACCATTTAAAATAAGGGTGGTATCAAATTTAATTCCAGGCTCCATAACTCTAGCTATGGCTGCACATAAGGTTTTTCGAGTAACAGCTCTAACATATTCACTGTCTGCAGCGCCTAAATATTTTATAAGCAGCGTATCAACACGCTTCACATTATCCCACTGTGGCAAGGCCTTTAAAAATTCTTTTACGGGATGAAAGGACCTCTCTATGGCAACCTTTAATAATGCTTCCTGACATTTACCTGGGGACCAAAGCTTATAATTCTTTTCAAGATAACAAGACAAATTTGCATCATCCCCTGTAGACCAGCCCGCCTTTAATCTTTTCCAAGGTACCTCACTTAAAGTTTCTAATCTTTCACTATGCTCATTATAAGCAATTCCTTTTAAGGCAGGATCATGTTTAATTATTAATACTAGATTGGTCAAAGTTTCCTTAAAGCCACCTTTAGCATTAATCTCTAATTGCTCTACCCAATTACCCTCTGCACTAAAATCTTCACTAGCCTCTCTAATATGCTCCTGTGCTATCTTTCTTTTCACTTCGCTGTCCTTCATGGCAAGGTCCTGCATGGCTTTAAAGGAAGGTAGTTTATTCATAGGTGTTCCTTCCTTGATATCATCATCTAAGGCACCAAACTTATGAAGTCTTACTAAATCAAAGGAATTACAAAGTGTGCCCGACACTGGATCTGTTCCGTGGTGCGAATAAGCAAAATCACCCTTTTCATAAATAACCAGCCCCCCCTGCAGTTGAACC
>JAJXYA010000247.1 GCA_021780795.1 Bacillota bacterium
ATGCATCCTGACAGGCTCACGAGAATTTTATATTCGCAAAAGAAGAATTTCTAAATGGAATTTCAATAGTTTTTTCGTTTCTTATTGCAAGTCACTCCAGAGAAAACATATAAATTATCTTTCTAAATAGTTACAAAAAGAGGAGAAAGTGATAAAGGAATCACTTTCTCCTTTTGTGCATTGATAGAAAGGAAAAATACCAAAGTTTCATTGAACTTTGGTATTAAAAATCCTATTTTTATTTTACTATTACTAGCTCATACTCATCAGTACCAATTCCGATAGCCTTTGCATGGTCTAGGCCCACCTTCCAGTTTGTATCTGGATGGATATGAGAGAATTTATCATGTCCCTCATGATAATGTTTATCGGAAAGTTCAGTTGCATATAATGCTGTTGCTTTGTTAACCATATCCACACAGGCTTGATCTAAGGCTACTGGATCAAAAGAGGCAGCGATACCTAAATCAGGAACAATTGCTACGTCGTTAGAATTCCAACAATCACAATTAGGTGAAACATTCATGATGAAACTAACATGGAAATTTGGTTTATCTTTAATAACTGCATAGGTATATTCTGCAATTTTCTCATTAGCAGTGTCAGCTGATTCATTCCACTTTACTGTTGCTGAATCAAAACGACATACTGCGACACATTGGCCACAGCCTACACATTTATCATAATCTATAGTTGCCTTCCTATTTTCATCAAAGGAAATTGCTTCATGTAGGCAGTTTTTAATGCAAAGTCCACAGCTTACACATTTGTCTTTTTTCATCATAGGCTTAGAGGCAGAATGCATTTCAAGCTTCCCTCCAATAGAACCTGAGCCCATACCTAAATTTTTTAATGCTCCACCAAAGCCTGTCATTTCATGACCTTTAAAGTGAGTCATTGAAATAATTATATCTGAATCTGCAATTGCTGAGCCTATTTTAGCAGTTTTACAGTGCTTTTGGTCAATTGGAATTTCTCTATAATCCCCACCTTTTAATCCATCTGCTATAATTACATTACAGCCAACAGACATTGGATTAAAACCATTTTCCATAGCTGCTTCAATATGGTCTACAGCATTAAATCTTCTTCCTGAATATAAAGTGTTTGAATCAGTAAGAAATGGCTTACCACCAAGCTCTTTCACTAGTTTAACAATTTTAGCAGCATAGTTTGGTCGTATGTAGGAAAGGTTTCCTGGCTCCCCAAAATGAATTTTTATAGATACAAATTTATCTTTAAAATCAATATTTTTTATACCTGCCTCCACAATAAGTTTTTGAAGCTTATCTAATAGATTATATCCAGGCTTTGTTCTTAAATCTGTAAAATATACTTTTGATTTTTCCATTTATTTACCTCCTAAGATTTTCAGTGAAGTTACTTCATCTATTCCGAATATTATAACATATTACGATAAATTTTTCCAAGTATATGGCACTCGTCTTTAAAACTTATTTCACATAGCAAAGGAAATAGTAAACATAAAGCTCTAAAGCCATGCTTTGAGTTGGATTCATTAGAAGGAAACTTTTCTAAGGCCTTACAAAGATATGAGAAAAAGCTATGATAACCCAAAGGGCAATCCCAGCTTTTTTTGATTATATACAAATTATAAAAAAATATTATTGTCCACCGATAGTTTCTTTCTGTTTCTTTTTTATTGCATAGGAAATATTTTAAATAACCCTAATAGTGAAAAGCAGATTAAATGAAAAATATTGATTATGCCATAAACTACAGTAGCAATATTAAGAATAATGTTGGACTGTTTTAATTGTTTTTCATTTGCCTTTTTCATTCTAAGGTATAGATAAAAAAATAACCCTGCTGGCAGTATGATTTTCAATATAAAACTAGTAGATAAACTTTGGACCGCTTTTGCCATTAAGAGGTTTGCCTCTATGAAGAAGCCCGTAGCCAAAAGTAAAAAAGTAAAGATTATATCTGTTACATTCAGTAGGTATAAGATTATAAGCTTATATTTTATATTTTCAAGTGTATAGTTTTTTATAAAAAGTATCAATAGAACACCCCCATTAAAGAACTAGTATATTCTAGAGCATAGATAAATGTATTATTATCTATGTTATAGATTTTATGAAATTATAAAGTCAAATGTATTACATATGTAAATTATATTATGGTAAAAGAAAATTAATGATTGTATATGGTAGAGCTTAATTAGGTATAATTAAGAAAAAATATAAAAATATTGAATTTATGGAAATTAAGTGGTAAAATTTGTTTATCATAAAATTTATTACTAGATACATTAAAATTTTATGTAAAAAAATAATAGAAAAGAAGGGTTAAAGTGAACACAATTTTATTTTTAATGATTTTTCCGCTTTTATCTGCATTTATTTTAGCCATAACCAAAAATGAGACTATAAGAGGAATAACAGTAAGGGTGTCTGTTTGTGCTCTGGCAGCAGCATCTTTGTTACTAGCAGTACAGTATTTTGGCAAATATAATAAATATTTTCTGGTGAACTTTGAGGTTATAAGCTATATTATGCTATCAGTAGAGCTCATAGTTGCTATTTACATAATATATTTAGGTATTAAGTATAAGCGATATATAGTTTCCTTTTTATCGTTTGCCCAGACTACTTCTATGTTTATTTTCGAACTGGGAGGTAATCGTTCCGCAAAAAGTATAAGTCATCATGTTTTTATGGACGACTTATCTATAATTATGGTACTAATTATTGCTGTAATTGGTGGGCTAATTTGCATCTTTGCAATAGCTTATATGAAGTATTATCACGAGCACCATAAAGAAATAAAGGACAGGAGACAATTATTCTTTTCAGTTATGTTTTTGTTTCTTTCTTCAATGTTTGGAATAATTTTTTCTAATGATTTGGTATGGATGTATTTCTTTTGGGAAATTACAACCTTGTGTTCTTTTTTACTTATAGGCTATACCCAGACCAAGGAGGCTGTTGATAATTCTTTTACGGCGTTATTAATGAACTTAATTGGAGGTATAGGTTTTGCAGGAGCAATACTATATCTTGGATTTGGTCTTGGCATAACTGAGCTTAAAGATGTTCTAAATGCTTGTGCAAGTGGAACAGACCTTGTTATT
>JAJXYA010000196.1 GCA_021780795.1 Bacillota bacterium
TTAGAGATGGTGGTATTAGAGGCATTGTTATAAAGTTATGCGAACTTAATAAGATAGAACATGTGGGCAATAAAATTACAGCAGAGTGTGGAGCTTTACTTAAAGATGTTTCAACAGAAGCTACAGAAAGATCATTAGCAGGATTCCAATTTGCATGTGGAATTCCAGGTAGTGTGGGTGGAGCTGTATTTATGAATGCAGGAGCTTATGATGGAGAAATATCATTTGTTATTGAGAAGGCGGAAGTGCTAGATGATAATGAAGAAATTAGAGTTCTTTCTAAAGAAGAATTGAACTTAGGGTATAGACAATCTTTAGTTATGCAAAAAGGATATGTAGTATTAAGTGCAACTTTTAATTTAATCCCTGGAGATAAAGAAAAGATTCAAGCTAGGGTTGATGCACTGACTAAAAGAAGAGAAGAAAGACAACCACTAGAATTTCCTTCAGCAGGAAGTACGTTTAAGAGACCAGAAGGTTATTTTGCAGGAAAATTAATTGAAGATGCAGGATTAAAGGGCTTTACTATAGGTGGAGCATGTGTTTCAAATAAGCATGCTGGCTTTGTTATTAACAGTGCAAATGGAACTGCTAAAGACGTACTAGGTGTAATAGATTATGTTAAAGATGAAGTGAAAAAACAGTTTGGTGTAGAGTTGCATCCAGAAGTTAGAATTTTAGGTGAAGATTAAATCATATGAAAGAAAATAACAAGTTAAATATATTAACATACATGCTTGTTGTTTTTTGGGGGGCATGGTCACTGTATTTGAAAATACCGATGTTAGGTTAAATAGTGAAACTCAAGAGTTTATGACTTTTGGGTTTTTTATGATTTAATCATAATAGTATGATATAATTTTAGTGTTAAGGCACATTTAAGAAAACAGGCTCATGTGTCTAAAAAGTGATCTTTGGCAAAAAGGAGTGTGTAATATGAGATTTGTTATAGTTACAGGGTTATCAGGAGCAGGAAAAACACAAGCAACAAGAGCATTAGAAGATTTGGGATATTTTTGCGTAGATAATCTTCCACCAAAGTTAATCTCAAAGTTCGCAGAAATGTGCACGCAAAGTAGCGGAAATATTGAAAAAGTAGCATTAGTTATAGATATTAGAGGCGGAATTTTCTTTGATGATTTTTTTGAAACTCTGAATTATCTAAAACAAAATGAATTTAAATATGAAATTTTATTTTTAGAGGCAACTGATGAAGTGCTTATAAAAAGATTTAAAGAAACAAGAAGAAGTCATCCATTGTCACCAGATGGCAGGGTATTAACTGGAATTATTCAAGAAAGAGAAAAACTAAGAGAAGTTAAAAATTTGGCAGATATTATAATTGATACATCGAAATATGAAATAAGACACCTCAGAGAAAAGATAAATCAAACTTATGGTGATAATATTTATCCAGAAAAGCAATTATCAGTAACTGTATTAAGTTTTGGATTTAAATACGGAATACCAGTGGATTCTGATTTGGTTTTTGATGTTAGATTCATACCAAATCCATTTTACATTCCAGAATTAAAACAATATTCAGGAAATGATGAACCAGTTAAAGAATATGTATTAAATCAAACAGAAACTGTTAATTTCATAGAAAAATTAGTTGATATGTTGAAATATTTAATTCCTAATTACATTAAAGAAGGAAAAAGACAGTTAATAATATCTATAGGATGTACAGGGGGAAGACATCGCTCTGTTGCAATTGCTAATGAAGTTTATGAAAGGTTAAATAGGGAAAACTATAATTCGAGAATAGAACATAGGGACGTAGCAGAAGACCTTCATAAAGGGGAAAAGAAGCTATGAGAATACATGATTGGCTTAAAATAGGGATTAAAGTAAAACGATGGTTAGCCTTTGGTGTATTTGGAATATTATTAATAGCATTTGGTTTTACAGAGTTAGTAAATCATAGAATGTATAATTTGTATTATCAAGTTTTTTATGTATTTCTAAATATTACTGGAGTATTTGTACTATATGTTTCAGTTACAGAAATGATGAAATCTATAATTGCACTAGTTAATAGAGGCTATCTTAAGGTATCTTTAGACAGTAAAAAAATTGAAAGTTTAATATATGAGAAAAGATTATTAGTTAAAGGTCCTAAAATAGTTGTAATTGGCGGAGGTACTGGTCTTTCAACAATGCTTAGAGGACTAAAATATTATACATCCAATATTACTGCAATAGTAACAGTTGGAGATGATGGCGGTGGTTCTGGAGATTTAAGAGAAGACTTAGGAATGTTACCACCAGGAGATATAAGAAATTGCATTCTAGCACTAGCAGATACTGAGCCTATAATGGAAGACTTGCTTCAATATAGATTTAAAGATGGAAGATTGAAAAATCAAAGTTTTGGAAATTTATTTTTAGCAGCTATGGCTGGAATATCAGATAATTTTGAAGAAGCAGTTCAAAAAATGAGTTCAGTACTTGCAGTAACAGGCAAGGTTATACCAGTTACCTTAGATAATATGAAATTAGTAGCAAAACTTCAAAACGGTAACATAGTGGAAGGCGAATCGCAAATTCCAGAAGAGGCTATTAGGCAAAATTCTAGAATAGAAGAACTTAAAATAAATCCAGAAAATGCAAAGGCGTTAAAAGAGGCATTAGATGCATTAAAAGAAGCTGATGCTATAGTTATGGGACCAGGAAGTTTATATACCAGTATAACATCTAATTTACTTGTTAAAGATATCGCAAAGGAAATTAGAAAAAGTAATGCAATTAAAATTTATATTTCAAATATAATGACTCAACCTGGTGAAACTACAGGCTTTAAAGTATCAGATCATTTAAAGGTTTTACTTAAATATGGTGGAAAAGATATTGTTGACTATGTAATTGCCAATACAGGTGAAATAACAGATGAGTTAAAAGAAAAATATCAGCAAGATGGTGCAGAACTTGTTAAATTAGATAGAGAGGATATAAATAGTTTAGGCGTGAAAATAGTAGGGGAAAATTTAGTGAAAATTAAAAATGGATTTATAAAACATGATGCAGATAAATTAGCAGAAGTATTAGCAGATACAATAATGGAAAAGAAACTTTTATATGATA
>JAJXYA010000349.1 GCA_021780795.1 Bacillota bacterium
CTCCTGCACCCATAAGCTCAGCATCATATTTCTTTTCAAGGCCTGTAAGTCCATATACAGGATCCATATACCCTATAGCATGGGCAAAAAGTTCTCCTTCTAAATATTGCTGCTTTTGAGACAATTAATCTATTTTCGTACTTTTAGTTAAGGCTCTCATATCTTTATCGTAAATTGTTCCCCTGAGTACCTTATTTCTTTCCGCCCATAATCTCTTATTAAAGGTACTAGATACTGCTTTTTCACTACCAAACATATAAAAATAAGTTATGTAGGAAATTAACGCAATAAAAAATATCAAAAACACCAACATAACTTTTTTTGTACTATTCACAAAATCATTCATAACTTTGACCGTCCTCCGAAATTTTTTGAAGTATACCTAGCGAAAAGAAAGTTACAATCATCGAACTTCCACCGTAACTAACTAGTGGTAAGGTTATACCCGTTAATGGAATAGCACCAACTACGCCACCTACTATAACTAACACTTGAGCGGCTATCATTGTGCTATAACCCACAGCCAGAAGCCTAGAAAACTTATCCTTGCCATAAACAGAGGCTCTCATGCATCTATAAAACAGTAAGAAATACAGAATTAGTATTGCAAAGCCAGTAAGTAAACCCATTTCCTCACAAATAGCAGCAAAAATAAAATCTGTATTAACTACAGGAACCATTTTAGGATACCCAAGTCCAAGTCCTGTTCCAAAAAGACCACCTGAAGCAATAGAAATTAAAGATTGCACTAACTGAAATCCTTCATTGTTGCCATATTTCCATGGGTCACCCCAAATTAAAACCCTTAGTCGTACATGACCAAAAAGTTTATAACTTATAAACCCTCCCAGCATGAAAAGTACTAAACATACTAGCACATACTTGAATTTTGAAGTAGCAATATATAACATAGTTACTGAAATAGCAAAAAACAAAAGCGCTGATCCTAAATCCTTTTGAAGCACCATGAATCCAAGGGAAACCATAACTACAATTCCAGGCTCAAGTAAGGCCTTAAATTTTGTAAAGTCCGACTTACCCTCAATATTTTTAGCATAATACTGTAGTGCTGCCGCCAAATATGCTACCAAAGACAATTTAGCAAACTCAGTTGGCTGAATACTCATGCCGCTAATAATTATCCAGTTTTTAGCTCCATAAATCTCTTGCCCAAATAAACTTCCCATAGCCATAAGAATAAGCGTACATATCATATAAAATCTTTTGTACTTTCCAAAGCTAGTTAAATCCGGAAAAAGCACTACCACTAAAATAAATATGGCAATTCCCACGGTATACCATATAAGTTGTTTTAGCGCAATAGGGGAATCAAGTCTATATAATATCCCCATACCTATAACGGCTAAAACATTTGAAAATAGCAAAATATATTTATCTCCATCCGGAAAAAATCTTCGTATTATAAAATGAGAATAGGCAGAAAGTATGCATATTATTCCACCCATTATTATGGCGCCTTTATCAAAACCCTCTTTACCAATAAAAAACATATTTAAAAACAAAACTATGCATAAAAGATAAGTATACCTAAGAAGTTTTCTCTCGTCCTTTATACTTTCCATACAATCACCTCTTCAAAACTCACAATCTATCCTATAACCTTAAAAATTGAAGTTCCTATTTTAATTTCGTCACCTTTTTTTATAACTACCTTATCCGTCACCCTTTTGTGGTTTATTAAGGTACCATTAGTACTTCCCAAATCATGTAAAATATAATCTGTGTTTTTTACATATATTCTTGCATGTTTAGAAGACACGTATTTATCGCCCAAGATTAAAAGATTATCTTCCTTTCTTCCTATGGAAAGTTCGTTGTTTAGAGGAATAACCGCACCAACTCTTAAATTAAAATTCTCTCCTCGCTCTATAACCTCTAGACCCATAGCTTTTTTACTCACTGGTTTCTTCTTTCCACCACCTTTTATGTCTTTATACATTATTCTCAGTGCAAATATTATAATAATGTAAATAATCGCTATAATTGCAAATTTCATAATCAAGCTTATTGTAGTCATAACACACTTTCTCCTCTTAAAAAAATAATCAAAGACTAGCATTGAATTAATATGCTAGCCTTAAATAAATTATAACATCTTTTTTAAATAATGTCCTGTATAGGAATTTACATTTAAGGATATTTCTTTTGGAGTTCCAGTACACAAAATAGTACCTCCCTTGTCTCCGCCCTCAGGGCCTAAGTCTATAATATAATCTGAGCACTTAATAACATCTAAATTATGCTCTATTACCACTACAGTATTTCCTGAATCTACTAATCTTTGAAGTATTTTAATAAGTTTACTAACATCATCAATGTGAAGTCCTGTGGTCGGCTCATCTAAAATGTAAAAAGTCTTACCAGTACTTCTCTTAGATAACTCAGAAGCAAGTTTAATTCTTTGAGCCTCACCACCAGATAATTGAGTAGAGGGTTGCCCTAATCTAACATAACCTAGCCCAACATCCATTAGTGTTTTAAGTTTATTATTAATTCTCGGAATGTTTTCAAAGAATTTTGTAGCTTCCTCCACGGTCATATTTAAAATTTCATCAATATTTTTACCTTTATACTTAACCTCTAAAGTTTCTCTATTATATCTTTTACCCTTACAAACCTCACATGGTACATAGACATCAGATAAAAATTGCATTTCTATTTTAATTATTCCATCACCCTTGCAAGCCTCACATCTTCCACCCTTAACATTAAAGCTAAATCTACCTGGCTTATAACCTCGCATTTTTGCTTCTGAGCTCGTTGAGAAAACATCTCTAATTATATCAAACACCCCTGTATATGTAGCCGGATTGGATCTTGGAGTACGTCCTATAGGGCTCTGGTCAATATTGATAATTTTATCTATGTTTTCTACCCCTAAGATGTCTTTATGTAGTCCTGGGTTCTTTTTAGAGTTATTTAATTTCTTGTTGAGACCTTTATATAGAATTTCATTAACTAAGGTACTCTTTCCAGAACCTGAAACACCTGTGACAGAAGTAAATACTCCCAAAGGGAAATCTACACTAACATTTTTAAGGTTATTTTGCTTAGCATCAATTATTTTTATACACTTTCCATTAGACACTCTTGTTTCTTCTGGAGCATCAATCCTTTTCTTGCCACTTAAATATTGACCTGTAATTGATTTTTCACAATTTTTTATGTCTTCTATAGTTCCTGCTGCCACAATTTCTCCACCATGTTCTCCAGCTGCTGGTCCAATATCTACAATGAAATCTGCTGCCACCATAGTATCTTCGTCATGCTCTACTACCACCAAGGTATTACCTATATCCCTTAGATGTTTCAAGGTCTTAATAAGCTTTTCATTATCCCTTTGATGAAGACCGATACTAGGCTCATCTAAAATATATAGAACTCCCATAAGGCTGGCACCTATCTGAGTAGCTAGCCTTATTCGCTGAGCTTCTCCACCGGAAAGCGTACCTGCTGATCTGGTTAAGTTTAAATAATCAAGTCCTACATTCTTTAAAAAATTCAACCTATTGTTTATCTCTTTTAAAATTTGACTGGCAATAAGCTTATTTTTTTCGGATAATTCAAGACTTTCTAAAAATGCCACTTCATCTATAATGGACATTTTACAAAATTCATATATATTCTTGTCCCCAACCGTTACTGCTAAAGCCTCAGGGCTTAATCTTGCACCATTACACTTTGGACAAGGATTATCACTCATATATTGTTCTACTTCTCTTTTTATGTAATCAGAGGAAGTTTCAAAATATCGTCTTTTTAAATTGTTTATAATACCTTCAAAAACATGATTAAAAGTACCTGCTCTAAACTCCTTAACATACTCTACTGTTATTCGTTCTCCATTAGTTCCATATAATAATATCTTAAGAAGCTCTGGATCATATTTCTCTATCGGTGTATCTAAACTAAATTTGTACTTTTTGCTTAAAGCCGTTAATACTGCAAAAGTCCAGGAATCCTCTTTAAGGCTACCTTCACCAAAGGACAAAATAGCCCCTTCCATAATGCTTTTACTTTTATCTGGTATGATTAAATCCTCATCAATTTCCATAAGAGTACCAAGGCCGTCACAAGTATCACACTTACCAAAGGGCGTGTTAAAGGAAAAGGTCCTTGGAGCTATCTCCCCTAGACTTATGCCACAATCCGGGCAAGCAAAATGCTCACTGAAGATAATATCTTCTCCATCCACAATATTAGCTATGGCAGTTCCCTCTGCAAGTTTTAAAGCACTTTCTAAGGATTCAGAAAGTCTTCCTCGAACTTCCTCTTTTACAGAAATCCTATCAATAACTATCTCTATATTGTGCTTTTTAGTCTTTGAAAGCTTTATATCTTCTTCCATTAGCTCTACTATATTACCATCTATTCTAGCTCTAACATAACCATTCTTTTTAATATTCTCTATTATCTTAGTATGTTCGCCTTTTTTTCCTCTTATTATTGGTGAAAGAATTAAAAGCTTAGTTCTCTCAGGTAGCTCCATTATTTTATCCACCATCTGGTCCACAGTTTGCTGAGAAATCTCCTTGCCACATTTAGGGCAATGAGGGGTTCCCACTTTAGCATAAAGTAATCTCAAGTAATCATAAATTTCAGTTACAGTTCCCACTGTGGACCTTGGGTTTCTGCTAGTAGTTTTCTGATCTATAGAAATAGCAGGAGATAGTCCCTCTATATATTCCACATCTGGCTTATCTATATTACCTAAAAACTGCCTTGCATAAGCTGAAAGTGACTCTACATATCTTCTTTGCCCCTCTGCATATAATGTATCAAAAGCTAAAGAGGATTTACCAGACCCAGAAAGTCCAGTAAACACCACAAATTTATCTCTCGGTATCTCCAAATCAACATTTTTTAAATTGTGAACCTTAGCACCTTTTATAAAAATCTTATCTCTCATGTTACCCTCCACCGTTAAATGTTTTTAATCTGTTTCTTAAGTTTAAAAATTATATCTCTAAGCTGTGCAGCTCTTTCAAATTGTAAATCCTTAGCTGCTTGCTTCATTTCTTTTTCATATCTATCTAGTAACTTTTTAGTTTCATCGTAATTTGCTTCCATAGCAGCTTCAAGAGTTTCATATACCACTTCATCCTCTGCCACTGTAGTCGCTTCTATTACTTCCCTAATATCTTTCATAATAGTAGTAGGCACAATACCATGCTTCTCATTATAATCCATCTGAATTTTTCTTCTTCTATTAGTTTCAGCAATAGCCTTTTCCATTGACCTAGTAATATTATCTGCATACATTACTACTTTACTCTCTGAATTTCTTGCGGCTCTACCTATAGTTTGAATTAAGGAGGTTTCAGAACGCAAAAATCCTTCCTTGTCAGCATCTAAGATTCCAACAAAGGCTACTTCTGGAATATCAAGACCTTCTCTTAAAAGATTTATACCTATAAGCACATCGTGAGTACCTCGTCTAAGATCTTGAATAATTCTCATTCTTTCGATAGTATCAATATCCGAATGTAGGTAGGTGACCTTAACTCCCATTTCCTTTAAATATTTAGTCAAATCCTCTGACATTTTTTTTGTAAGAGTTGTAACTAAAACTCTAAACCCTTTTTCTATTGTATCCTGAATGCTAGTATATAAATCATCTATTTGCCCTTTAACAGGTCTTATAATTATTTCAGGGTCTAGTAGACCTGTAGGTCTTATTACTTGTTCTGCTACATTTAAACTATGTTCTGCTTCATAAGCACTTGGCGTTGCACTAACGAAGACTATTTCATTTAAACTGTCTTCAAATTCTTGAAAAGTTAATGGTCTATTATCATAAGCAGAAGGAAGTCTAAATCCATATTCAACTAAATTAGTTTTTCTTGATTTATCTCCTCCATACATGGCTCTAACTTGTGGAAGAGTTACATGACTTTCATCTATAAACATTAAAAAATCTTTTGGGAAATAGTGCATCAAAGTTTGAGGTGCTGTTCCCGCAGGCCTACCATCTAAAATTCTAGAGTAATTTTCTATACCACTACAGTATCCAACCTCTCTCATCATCTCAATATCAAAATTAGTTCTTTGCTTAAGCCTTTGCGCCTCTAAAGCTTTATCCTGAGAAATAAGTTCCTTTAATCTTAGCTCTAGTTCTTCCTCTATTCTTGTTATTGCAATCTCTAACTTATCCTTTGAAGTAGCAAAATGGGATGCCGGAAAAATAGATACATGCTTTCTAGCTCCGAGAATCTCTCCTGTAAGCACATCAAAGGATCTAATTTTATCTATTTCATCTCCAAAAAATTCTACCCTGATTCCCTCACTTGAAGACGCTGCAGGAAATATATCCAGAGTGTCCCCTCTTACCCTAAAGGTACCTCTAATAAAATTAATATCATTTCTTTCATACTGTATATCTACTAAATGTCTTATAACTTCATTTCTATCCTTTTCCATGCCTTCCCTTAAAGACACAGTAAGTTTTTTATACTCATCAGGATTACCAAGTCCATATATACATGAAACCGAAGCCACCACAATAACATCATTACGCTCTAATAGTGCTGATGTAGCTGAGTGTCTTAGTTTATCAATATCATCATTAATAGATGCATCTTTTTCTATGAAGGTATCTGTCTGTGCAACATAAGCCTCTGGCTGATAATAATCATAGTAAGATACGAAATACTCCACACAGTTATCCGGAAAAAAGTCTCTAAACTCTGAGCAAAGCTGTGCAGCTAAAGTCTTATTATGAGCCAACACCAAGGTAGGCTTTTGAACCCTTTCTATAATATTAGCCATAGTAAAAGTTTTTCCTGAACCAGTTACTCCTAAAAGAGTTTGAAACTTTTTCCCTTCCTCAATCCCTCTCACAAGACTGTCAATTGCCTGTGGTTGATCGCCAGTAGGTTTAAACTTTGAATGTATCTTAAATTCATTCATAACATCACCGCCTTCTATTACTCTGTGGAGGATAACAATTATTAGTTGCTATCCATATCTGAACGTTTGTTCGTCACTTAATATTTTAACTATAAGTTTTTCATATGTCAATATATTGTAGTTGTAATCTGTGAAAACTACTATGCTCAGTAAGTATAAAATTTCTCCTACGTGCCTTGCAACCGAACTCCAAACAAAAAATTAAAAACCTGTAACTTACATAATAAGTTAACAGGCCAATTTTCTTTCTATTTTACAAGTTTTAGTTGAGCTATGTTTTCCATATTTCTAGCAGTAACAACTTCTACAGCTGAAAGATCCTTTCTCATATTTTCTACACTACCAGAAAGTTTAGCAATATCATTAAATAATTTATCATGCTCAGCTTTATTAATATCTGTTTTATGCTCTAATGATCTTAGAATGGCTATATTTTCTTCTTGTTGAGAATTTATGTTTTTTAAATCATTTTTTAGTGGAGTCAATTTTTCATCTAATAAATCGCTTAATACTTTTATTAATTCTTTATCCAAAGTACTTCACCCTCTTATAATTCATAAATTAATTATAAATGAATTTGATTAAAATATAAAGCGTTTTATAATGTTATTATAAGTAATATATACCAAGAGTATCCATTAAATTGTATGTAATTTTGTTAAATATTTAAGCATTTCTAGCGATATATACTTTTCGTTACAGCATAATCTAAGAAAAAACCGCTTAATTTGTAATAGCATACTATTTATCACTATGATTAAATAGTATGCTATTGATGTTCAAAATAACTTTATTAACTATAGTAGCTTGACATATTTATGAATCAAAATTATTAAAGAAATTTATAACAAGCAAATTTATAATTTTCTCCGCATTGTTTAGTTTCACCTAGTACAATATTGATAATTATGTTATAATTTGTTGAAAATTAATTTCATAATCGTCTATATTTTAAAAGTTTTCAGAAAAATTATAACATATTCATAAAAGGAGTTAATATTATGATTTCTATAAACGGAATAGATTCTTTAAAAGCCATAGCAGAATTACAAGCAGAAATAATACCAGGGGGTGTTATATATTTAATTATTCAAGGAAGTACAATTATTTGGAGAAAAGCATCTGAAGCCTTCGACCTTGATATTTTCAAGGTTGGGGAGAAATTAAGTGATAATAGCATTGCAGGCAGAGCAATGAAAGAAAATAGAATAATAACACAGAATGTTCCAAGATCGCTTTATGGAATGAGGTTGAAAACCGTTGCACAACCATTGGTAAATGAGGAAGGACAAGCTGTTGGAGCATTTTCAATTATATTTCCTAGATTACATCCTGTAGCAAAATCATTCATGGATTTTGCACCGCTTCTAGCTGAGATGTTTCCAGAAGGTGCTTTTCTTTATATGACAGATTTGCACAATATTATTCAAAGGCAGCCATCAAAGAAGTTTGACATGCCGACTATCCCTATGGGATATAAGCTCCAAGAAAAGGATATTGCATGCAAGGTTATAAAGGCAAAACAAAGTATTACAATTGAACTAGATAGTTCAGCATATGGAGTACCTGTTTTAGTTACGAGTTATCCTTTATTTGATGAAGATAATTCAAATGAAGTTGTTGCTACTTTAGGAGTGGTAATACCTAAGGCCCTTGCAGCTAATCTTCGTGATATGTCAGGTAATCTAGAACTTGGTCTTGAAGGAATAGTTTCTTCCATTGAGCAATTGGCCACATCAGCATCTAATATACATTCAAATGAGCTTGAACTCAATAGGGAGATTAAAGAAATAATAAGTTTATCAGAAGAAATTAATGAAGTATCAGCCTTTATTAAAAAAATTGCTGATGAAACAAAAATGCTTGGATTAAATGCTGCAATTGAAGCAGCTAGAGCTGGAGAAGTAGGGCGAGGTTTTGGGGTTGTTGCAGGAGAAATTAGGAAGCTATCTGAACAATCAAAGGGCACAGTTCCTAAAATTAAAGAATTAACTGATAGGATCAAGGCAAAGGTGGATGAAACAAGGGAGAAGAGTCAAATCTCTTTAGTTTCAAGCGAGGATCAAGCCGCTGCTACAGAAGAAATTACAGCTAGCATACAAGAAATAACTTCGATGTCAGCAGAATTAAATAAAATTTCACGTGACCTATAAATATATTCAACTTACGCCCTTTTATGGGCGTAAGTTTTTTATTACTCGCGTATTTAACATTGTTTCCTAGATGTACCAAATAGGTATCCCGTCATTTCTATCATTTTTCTTCTACTAAAGCTTATACAATACCTTAATTTAGTATAAACGAATTATCTACTAAGCTTATCCTAAATGCCTGTATTCTTTACTTTCATAATAACATTTATTCTCTCTGTTCCAATAAGCATAAAAATTATATATATCAAAACAAAAAACGGTAAAATCAGCATGGTTGAACGAGCTGCAACAAATCCAAGAAGAGGCGGCAAAAACGTTGTTCCTGTATAGGCACTGGCCATTTGATATCCCATAATCTTTTGAGAATGCTCTTTTCCAAAACGTTTAGGTGTTTCATGTAACATGCAAGGAAAAATCGGCGCACAGCCTAATCCAACCATTATGAACCCAATAAGTGAGAAGATAGTAGGCAAAGGTAGTAATAGAACTACAGCTCCAGTTACAGCAATAATTTGTCCCATACGAATTAGTGTAGTATTTTTCACCTTCATAGTAATAAATCCTGTAATCAATCTACCTATTGTAATTCCTCCATAGTAAAGTGAAACCCATTGTGCTGCTACTGCAACAGGAAGATCTTTAACATTTACAAGAAAACTACTTCCCCACAATCCCATGGTGGCTTCAGTACCACAATAAAACAAGAAAGAAACTAGTGCTAGTTTTACACCATTAATTTGTAGTGGCTTTACCTTTGCAACTGCTTCTAAAGGTGAAATGATTTTTGCGTCTTCGTCTTTGCTTAAATCCACACTTCTAGTTTTATCATCATGTCTTACCTGATTCCATAGAGGTAAAGTGAAAAAAAGCAGCACAGTCAACATAAACTGAAGAACAGAAATAGTAAGATATCCACTTCTCCAAGCCCCTTGTCTTGCAATAAACTGTGCCATAATTATAGGTCCAAGGGTAGCCCCTACTCCCCAGAAACAATGTAGCCAACTCATATGATGTGCTTTATAATGCGTAGCTACATAATTATTTAATGCTGAATCTACAGAACCTGCTCCTAATCCAAGTGGGATTGCCAAAAGTATAAGCCAAAATAGTGAGGGTGCAAAGGAAAAGCCTAACAATGAACTAGCTGTCATCAGACAACTTATAAATGTAACTTTTCCAGTACCTAATCTCTTTATTACACTTCCACTTGCTAAACTTGATAAGATGGTACCCCCTGCTATGGTCATGGAAATTAAACCTGCAGCCTGAAAAGGTGCATTAATGTTAATTTGCATCACGGGCCATGCCACTCCTAGCAATGAATCAGGTAGCCCTAAACTAATAAAAGCTAAATATATAATTCCTAAAAAAAATGTTGCCATAAAAAATCTAACTCCTTATATTAATTTTTTTAGCAATACTGTGCTAAAATCTAATGTTTTAATGTTTGTCCAATTCTTATTATATCAACATTTTGAAAAATAATGTTCCAATTTTATACATAAAAACTTGTAGGATATTATGAACTAAGAAAAAAGCTATTTCAATCTCAGAAAGATTGAAATAGCTTAACTGTAAAACGAATATTACTACTTTACGCCTGTTATTAACTTCTATATATTATAGTTCGAATGTTTCACTTCCAGCATTAAACGAAGAAATAGTAGCTGTTCCTTTTGTAAAGTATAAAACTGCTAAAATTCCATCATTTATATTATACATAGATTTTAAAGTTGGAACAGCTTCAAGTGCACATTCCTTTACTTCACGTCTGTCATCATTTGCAACTTCTCCAGTTACACGAATCCATTGTCCTTTTTTATTCATACTAGAAATTTCGACTTTAGGATTTTCTAACATTTGTTTAAAACATTCTTTTGTATTATTTGTGACAATGTATAACTTTCCTTCATACTCGAAGACAGCACCGAATGGTCTGACCCTTGGTTGATCTCCTTCAGTAGTTGCTATGTAAAAAATACCACTTTCTTGTAAAAATCCTAATGCTTTATTCATAATTGTTGCTCCTCCCCTATATGTGTGTTAAAATTGACTACACAGTAATAATATCACGTATAACTAAAATAGCAAGTACGATTTTTATATGATGTAAGTATCTAATAGATACTTAGAGAGGAATAATGATGGAAAATAATAATAGTCTTTTTGGAAAATGCCCATATTTTACAGCACAAAAAGTATTTTCAGGAAAATGGTCAATATTAATTTTGTATCATTTGAATGATGGAGCAATACGTTATGGAGAGCTACAAAGAAGAATAGGTGATATCACGCAGGCAACATTAACAAAGCAATTAAGAATGCTAGAAGATTATGGATTGATCAGTCGGCATGTTTATTCGGAAATTCCACCCAAGGTGGAGTATTCACTAACTGATTTAGGTAAGGCGTTTGATCCAGTATTAGAACAGTTTAGAATTTGGGGAGGTAAGTATATAGAATCCCTCAAAAATAAATAGGCCATAATAAAATAACAATATTGACTTTTAATCTCTTTCTTACTATTATATGTATTAAAATACAACTATTAATTTATATTGGGGGCATTATCAAATGTTGAAGTATTCATTTTACTTTGAACCAGACCAACCAATAACCAATGATAGAGAGTTTACAGATGAGTTAATCAAGTATTGCAAGAAAAACAACAAAGATTTAACAATTATTCATGAAGGCATGGAGCCAATTGTTGAAATTGATGATGAAAAGTATATTTGTATGTTAGAACAACCTAGAATGATTAATATACCCATTTTACCTCTATTTTTTACAAATTCTTATGGATTTAAGTTTGTGTATATATATAAGTATTGACATAATATCAACATCATTCTTAAAGAAAGCCAAACTTTAATGTTCTAAATCAAACAGGCAATCGCCTAAAATCAACTTAGGGAACATAACAATTAATAGTTGTTATGTTCCCTAAGGAATACCCAGGGTCAGACTAGCACTTCTGAGACATCATTCTCTATATAATGTAGTATGAAATTTCTCCGTAGTGAATTGCAATAAGAAATGAAAGGACTGCTTAAATCCCTTTTAGAAACCTTCAGTATTTCAGAATTGTTTTTAAAATGATGTTTAATCTTTAACATCTCTAATCCAAGCAGGCTACCGCCTAAAAGAATTATGGAGAAGTTTATTACATCGTTCAGAGTATAAATTATGATTATCAAGGTAAATGCATCTAGGGGTGTAGCAGATATGAAATCTCTCCGCAGTGACTTGCAATAAGAAGTGAAAGGGCTATTGAAATCCCATTTAGAAATTCTTGTTTTGCAAATATAAAATTGTCGTAAGCCTGTCAGGATGCATAACAATTGAGAATTGTTATGTGCCCCTAAGGAATACCCAGAGGTGGCTAGCGAACCCGAGGCAGGACGCCGAGTGTGAGCGCTAGAGAATTTTATATTTG
>JAJXYA010000200.1 GCA_021780795.1 Bacillota bacterium
TTCTAAATGGAATTTCAATGTTTTTTCGCTTCTTATTGCAAGTCACTCAGGAGAAATTTCATACTTACATAGTATAAGCAGATCTTTGAGTAGTTCTTAGTGGTACGTGACAATTATTAATGTTATGCGTTCTGAGGTATTCTATCTTCTGTTTTTGATGGACTGTGCAAATCAGCTTTTATAGTTAGATATAATATAATCGCTAGTGCAGCAGTTCCAAATTCTGAGATGGGCAATGCATAGGCAACTCCTTTTAACCCAAACAGTGAATTACCAATAACTAGGGCAGGAATAAATATTACTCCTTGTGAAATTGACATTAGTAGAGCTGGAACTGCTTTTCCGGTTGATTGAAATACATTGGTGAATAAGAATATAAATCCGTAAACTATTTGAGCAAGCATTGAGATATGAAATAGTGGTGTTCCTATTTTTATAATGTCAGCATTGCTTATGAACAGACCAATAATAAAACTGCTTGAAAAATATAGTGTTATGGCAATGAAAATACTAATTAACATGGCACAAATCCCTGTGAATTTGATGATTTCATTCATTCGCTTTCTATTATTTGAGGCATAATTATACCCAATAAGCGGTTGTACCCCTTCACAAAGTCCACTTACTATAAACTCTGGTATCATATTGATTTGTATGGCAATTCCGAGAACTGCAACTGTGGCATCGCCATAATTTGCGGCAAAATTGTTTAGAAGAACCGATGAAGATAACAGTAAAAGAAAGGTAATAAAGGTCGGCATACCAATTGATAAAGAATTTTTTATAATACTAATTTTAAATGTAAGGTATTTAACTGAGATGGAAAGCCATTCACTCTTCTTTATAAAATACCAACTATAATAAATTACAGCGAGGCCATTGGCAATTACTGTTGCATAAGCTGCTCCCTGAACTCCTAGATGCAAAACGAATATCATGATAGGGTCAAGTATAATATTGCCTATGGTTCCTATCATCATGCCAATCATAGACTGTTTTGCAGATCCTTCAGCACGAACAATTTGCCCCATAGAAAAGCTTAACATAATAAATGAGCCACCGCCTGCGATTATTCTAATGAAGTTTCTGGTAGCTTCTATGGTATTAGTGCTTGTACCTAAAATGTGCATAATTGGCTCCATAAATACAAAGCAAAGTATAGTTAAAATTAAGCCTATAAATAAGCAGGCATAAAAAGAGAAAGAAGATGTGCGTTTTGCATTTTCATAATCCTTTTCACCAAGCAATCTTGAAATGTAAGTCCCACATCCTACGCCAAAAATGTTAGAGGTGGCCATAAATATAGTAAACACTGGCATAGCGAGCATAACGGCAGCTACCATGTTTGAATCATTCAATTTCCCAATAAAAAAGGTATCCGTAAGATTTTGTATGACACCGACAAACATTGCTAGTATCATTGGTATTGACATATTCGCAACGGCCTTTGGTATAGGTGCCTCTTCTAAGTAATAGGTATTAGTTTGTTCCATTTTGTTAGTCCCCCTAAAATAGTTTTTTAACTTTTTTACATTTGAATAGTGAATTCAAAATACTTAGAATTGAAATTGTTAGAATTCTAAGTATATTATCAAAAAAATATAGAAACTATATTCCTACATTTTTGTTAACCAACTGAAGCATTTGTAAAAATGTTTCCCTTTGTTCTTCTGTCATATGGCGAGTAATTCTCTCTTCAGTTTCATCAAACACTTCTTTGAAGTCATTAATGAGATCTTGTCCTTTGGAAGTAAGTGATAATTCCTTTGTACGTGCATCGGTAGCACTATTGCTACGTAGAATAAATCCTTTTCTTTCAAGTCCTTGCATTAAACTTGTAATAGAGGAGCCCTTCAGCCCCATTGCCATTTCAATATCCTTTTGGCTAATGCTATTTCCACTTTCTTCATTGTCACCAATATACCCAACGATTCTTGCTTGTTGATTTGTAATATCATAGGGTATAAGACGTTCATCAAGAAGACGTTTTATATTATGGCCAATACTTCTAATATAAAATTGAAAAACATAATCTGGTTTGCTATCATGCATAAGAATATACGCCCTTTCGTAATATAGTTAGAATTCTAATTAATTTTATGCTAAAGTAAATCCAATGTCAATAGTAATTATTTTAGAATAAGATTAAGAATTATTTCTTAAACACATATTTCATAATTAATTATAGCATTTATTTAGAATTTGTAGAAATATTATGAAAGGATTTGTTATACTAGTGAAGGGGATAAGCAAAGTGCTTATTTAAATTAATATGCATTGGAGGAAAATTTATGAACAAAGAGTTAGAATTTGCCCAAGATCTTATTGATTATATTTATGATAGTCCAACAGCTTTTCATGCTGTAGCAAAGGCTAAAGAAGATTTATGTAAAGAAGGCTTTGTAGAGATTAAAGAAGAAGAAAAGTGGAAACTTGAAAAAGGCGGAAAGTATTTTGTGACTAAAAATGACTCTGCACTAACTGCTTTTGTAGTTGGAAAGGGAGAAATCGAAGAAAATGGTTTTAAAATTATTGGAGCTCATACAGATTCGCCTAGTTTTAGAATTAAACCAGCACCAGAAATGGTAGTAGATAATACATACGTAAGATTAAATACAGAGGTTTATGGCGGACCTATATTAAATACTTGGATGGATAGACCTTTAGGGGTTGCCGGAAGAGTGACTTTAAGAAGTGAAAATATTCTATATCCAGAAACTAGGCTAGTAAATATTAATAAGCCTATAATGATAATTCCTAATTTAGCTATTCATATGAATAGAGATGTAAATGCTGGAATTGAATTAAATAAACAAAAGGATACCTTACCACTACTTGGAATGGTGAGTGATGAGTTAGAAAAAGACAATTATCTTGTGAGTGCTATTGCAAAAGAATTATCTGTTGAGCTTAAGCAAATCATAGATTTTGATTTATTCCTTTATGAATACGAAAAGGGATCAATTATAGGGCTTAATAATGAATTTATTTCAAGTTCAAGATTAGATGACTTAGCTATGGTTCATGCAGGAATAAGAGCACTTGCTAGAGTTGAAGCAGTAGAGGCAACCAATATAATGGTTTGCTTTGATAACGAAGAGGTAGGAAGTTCCACTAAACAGGGTGCTGACTCAAATATGTTAGTTGATATCTTAGAACGCATTACAATATCTTTAGATAAAAATAGAGAAGATTTTTTAAGAGCTATTTCTAAATCCTTTATAATATCTGCAGATAATGCACATGCTGTTCATCCTAACAGCCCAGAAAAGAATGACCCCACAAGTAAGCCTTATATGAACAAAGGCCCAGTTATAAAAATCAATGCTAACCAAAGCTATACTACTGATAGTAACTCTGATGCAGTTTATGAATTGGTTTGCGAAAAAGCTGGAGTTCCAGTACAAAAATTTGTTAATCGTTCGGATGCTCGTGGAGGTTCAACTATAGGACCAATATCTTCAACACATTTAAATATACGTTCAGTGGATATGGGAAGCCCAACTTTAGCTATGCATTCGATAAGAGAACTAGGCGGAGTTTTAGACCACACTTTTGTTACAAAATCCTTTGAAGAGTTTTATAAAATTTAGCATCATATATAAGAAAAGAACTCACAATGTTTCGTTGTGAGTTCTTTTTGTTATTTTTACTAATAATTAAACAGTTAGTTGGAGATAATAATTTGAGTTAGTCCTAAAAAGTCATAAATATTATTAACAAAAAAGTGTTGAAAGGGTGGTTATAGTGCCATATGTTACATTAGGGGCAATAGTCGTAATAAGTATTTTAATTTACATATTGGTTAGAAGAAATCTAAACTATAATGAAGAAGAAAACCTACTAGAAGATATTCCAACCATAAATGTGAATAGAGAGGATTTAGAAAAACATGCCTTTGAAATAGCACATCATTACTCTGATATCAAGAATACTAATTGTAAGAAAAAGCTTATTAGTAATTTAGATAGAAGCTATGAAAAGATTTTAAAAGGATATGAGAACATAGATAAAGAAGGAAAAAATAAAAAAGAGGTATTGCCTGCAGCGGAATGGCTTTTAGATAATCTTTACTTGGTAGAGAAGGAATATAAAAGTATAAAACATAATATGCCACAAACATATTATAATGATCTACCTGTGATATACAAAGGAGTTATGAAGGGATATCCAAGGGTTTATCATATTGCCATTGAAATAGTATCTCATACCGATGGTAGGATGGATGAAAATATTATTGCAAATTTTATTAGAGCGTACCAAAAGAACACTGTACTAACCTCTGGTGAACTTTGGGCAATTCCAATAATGCTACGAATAGCCTTGATTCAAAATATTAGTAAGATAACTGACAAGATTGTTAAGGCTCAGCAAGATAAAAAAGAAGCAGAACTCGTTGCAGAACGGTTAATTAATGCCTTTAATGAGGGTAAAATTGTCACAGAAGTATCTTTATTAAATAGTGAAAAATTGATATTTAATTCTCATTTTACAGAAAGATTGTTGAAACTCTTAAGGGATAATGGTATTGACTCAAAAGAAGTTTATGATTTTATAGATGAAAAACTTTACGCAGAGGAAACAAGTTCAGAAAAAATTATATCTTTAGAGCATCAAATAGAAGCTAGTTTTCAAATATCTATGGGAAATTCTATTAATAGTATAAGAGCCATAGAAGGTTTAAATTGGAGAAACTATTTTGAAAAACTAAGCTCTGTGGAGAGCATTTTGAGAGAGGATCCATCCTGTGTTTACAGAGAAATGGATTTTAAGTCAAGAGATAAGTATAGACATGAAATAGAAAAAATATCTAAATATACAAAGCTTCCAGAATCTTATATAGCAAAAAAGGCTATTGAATGTTGCAATGAGATTGAGGTATCAGAAAATAATACCTATAAGCAGCATGTAGGGTATTATTTGATCGATGAAGGACTTCATGAATTGAAGGAAAAAATAGGATATAAGAATATTGGTATACAAGGGCTTAAAAATAGTACAAATAAGAATAGAGAAAATTTTTATATAGGTAGCATTATTGCATTTACAGTGATGATAATAGGTCTATTTATACTACTCAGTTTATTAAATGACAATGACAAAGAACTATGGAGATATGTTGTAGCTATAATTGTCATATTAGTACCCTGTAGCGAAATAGCGATATCAATCTTTAACTGGAGTGTGAATGTTTTGAGTACTCCTTCTTTTATTCCTAAAATGGATTTTAAAGAGGTAATACCAGAGAAATATAGCACTGTAGTAGTAATTCCAACCTTACTAAATAATACTTCTAGGGTAAAAGAGTTAGTACATGATTTAGAAATACACTATTTAGCTAACGCTCAAAACAACCTATATTTTGCATTACTTGGAGATTTTAAAGATAGTGATAGTGAAGATGAAGAAGAAGATAAAGAAGTAGTGAATGTAGGGCTTTTAGCCATAGAAGGTTTAAATAAAAAATATTGCAAGGATGGAAAGAAAATCTTTTTCTTTTTAAACAGATATAGACAGTACAATAAAAAAGAAAACAAGTGGATTGGCTGGGAAAGAAAACGTGGAAAACTTATGGAATTTAATGAGTTTCTGCGAGGTAATGAAAATACTAGTTACAACGTAATCAGCAGTGATGCGCAGGAACTTAGAAAGGTTAAATACGTTATTACATTAGATGCGGACACAAAAATTCCAAGGGATTCAGCTAAAAAACTAATAGGGGCTATGGCGCATCCATTAAATAATGCTATTATAAACCATGGTAACAAGAACGTGAGTCGCGGCTATGGTTTAATGCAACCAAGGATAGGTGTATCTATTCTTAGCGCAAACAAAACCTTATTTTCAAAGATATTTTCTGGTGAAACAGGTATAGATATGTACACTACTGCTGTATCTGATGTATATCAGGATTTATTTGGAGAAGGAATTTTTACCGGAAAAGGTATTTATGATGTAGATGTTTTTAATTATATGTTAAGAGATGAAATACCTGAAAATACTGTGCTAAGCCACGACTTGTTAGAGGGGGCTTATGTTAGAACTGCCTTAGTTACGGATGTGGAGTTTATAGATGGATACCCAGCTTATTACAATTCTAGTTTTATGAGATTGCACAGATGGACTAGAGGAGATTGGCAACTATTGCCTTGGCTTAAAAAAGCTTCAGTAATAAACAAAATGTCTAAATGGAAAATATTGGATAACATGAGAAGGAGTCTACTGGCACCGTCTATTACAATTTTGCTTATATTAACTTTAGCTGGAATATTGCCTGATGGTACAGATAAATGGTTTATTACAGCCTTTGTTGCTCTTTTAGCACCTATACTTTTTGATGTAACCGAAGCTGTAGTTTCTCCTGCTAAAGGTATAAGTTTATCGGGTAAAATTCAAAATAGTAAGATGGCTATAGAGCAGGTGTTTTTGATTTTTTGTTTTATACCTTTTCAAGCATATTTGATGTTAGATGCCATAATTAGAACCTTATATAGATTAACTGTAAGCAAGAAAAACTTGTTAGAGTGGCAGACAGCAGCAGATGTAGAGGTGAGACTCGGAAAAAGTCTTAAAGATTTTATAGCTTCTATGTGGATGGGAAGCGCGGTTTCACTTTTGATTCTATTTCTAGCTTTTAATAGAAGTATAAGTATTGGGCTTCTTAGTATACCTTCCTGTATGCTTTGGTTTTTAAGCCCCGTAGTTGCCTATGTTATAAGCAAGGATAGAGGATTAGAAACCCTTGAAATGCAAGAAGAAGAAAAGATCTTCTTAAGGAAATTAAGTAGAAAAACCTGGGCGTATTTTGAGGATTTCGTCAACGACGAAAATAATTGGCTTGGACCCGATAATTACCAAGAAGATCCACCTAATGGGGTAGCTCATAGAACTTCACCAACCAATATGGGTATGGGATTAACCTCAAATTTAGTTGCCTATGATTTAGGATATATAGGAATCATAGACTCCGTAAGTAGAATAGGGAAGATCATGACTTCCATGCAAGACATGGCTACTTATAAAGGTCATTTTTATAATTGGTATGATACTAAAACTAAAACACCGCTTTATCCTAGATATGTGTCCACTGTGGATAGTGGGAACTTAGTTGGTTATCTGTGGGTAACTAGCCAGGCATTAGAGGAATATTTAAGCAATCCAATACTTAATCCTATGCAAGCTAAGGGCCTACAAGACACTATGAGGCTCGCTAGTGAAGAAATAGAAGGGTTCTCAGGCGTAAAAGAATTATATCATGGAGTAATACAGGATCTAGACAATTATAAAGTAGATTTTAACTCTTGGAAAACTATACTTGTAGACTTAGCTGATAAGGTTATAGAAGTGGAGAAAATACAAACAGAAGAGGAACTATATTGGAATAAAAAGCTCAAAGGTGATGTGGATGGATTCTTAGAAGAAATAAATGAATTTTTCCCTTGGTTTGATTTTCCTCTTGAAAAAAGTTTTGGTTTAGAGATTAATAATTCTTTAAGGAGCTTATTAGAAAATACGACCTTAAATAATATCCCAGAAAAAACAACTAACATATTAAATATGTTAAAAGGTAAATCAAAAGATAATGAAGCTTTATCAAGATTGAAAATTCAGCTACAAAACACAAAAGAAAAATCTGAAATGATTATTAGTAGCATAGAGAGTTTAAAAGAAAAACTAAACTTTATAGTAGACGCTACGGATTTTAAAATGTTATATGATGAAGACAGGGCGCTATTTAGTATTGGGTATGACGTGGAGAATGATAGTCTAGGTAAGAGCTACTATGATTTATTAGCTTCTGAGTCAAGGCAGGCTAGTTTTATGGCTATAGCAAAAGGTGACGTTCCTAAAAAACATTGGTTTAAGCTTGGTAGATCTATGACTCTTATGGGAAAAGGTAAGGGATTAGTTTCTTGGAGTGGGACCATGTTTGAATATATGATGCCCCTACTTATAATGAAAAATTATCCAGATACAATGTTAGATGAAACTTACAAAGGTGTAATTGAGGCACAAAAGCAGTATTGTAATGAAAGAGGTGTGCCTTTTGGAATCTCTGAATCTGCATTTTATAATTTTGATGTGAATTTAAACTATCAGTATAAGGCATTTGGAATAGCAGGGGTAGGCTTAAAGAGAGGGCTAGCAAATGAATTGGTGGTTTCACCATATTCTACTGTTATGGCACTGCAAACGGATTTTAGAGGGGCTTATGATAATCTTAAAAAACTTACTGATGAAGGCCTAGAAGGAACATATGGGTTTTATGAAGCTGTAGACTATACTAAAAACAGAATATCTAAAGATGAATCAAAGGCAATTATTAAGTGTTTCATGATTCACCATGAAGGAATGAGCTTAATGGCTTTAGATAATGTATTATTAAAAAATGTTCTCCAAAAGAGATTTCATGCACTACCAAAGGTCAAAGCCACAGAGCTATTACTTCAAGAGAAAATTTCTAAGAGAGTAGTATATGATAGAGAACATAAATTTAATGTATCAGGCACTTCTATGGGAAAACAAAAGATTATAGTTAGAAAATATACTACAGCAAACACAGAAACACCAGAAACACATTTAATTTCAAATGGAAGCTATTCTCTAATGATTTCTAATAGTGGAGCAGGATACGCTTCAAGAAATAGAACTATGATTTACAGATGGAAGGAAGATGTAACTAAAGACAATACAGGTATGTTCGTGTATATCAAAGATGTGGAGGAAAATGAATACTTCAGTGCGGCTTATGAACCTTGTAAAAAAGAAGGAGATAACTATGAAGTGACTTTTTCTCTAGATAAAGCTGAATTTACAAGAAGTGATAATAATATTACTACTCGCACAGAAATCACGGTGTCTACAGAAGATGACTCAGAGGTTAGAAGATTAACCATTACAAATCATGATACTATGAGTAAAAATTTAGAAATAACCAGCTATTTAGAAGTAACTCTAGCTCATTATGATGCAGATATAGTGCATCCAGCTTTCGGAAATCTATTTGTAAAGACAGAGTATATAGATAACCCTAGCTGTATCCTTGCAACGAGAAGACCTAGAGCTAAAGGAAAGAAACAACCTTGGCTTATGCAAACTGTTGCAACTCAAGGAACTACAGTAGGAACTATTCAATATGAGACTAGCAGAGCTAATTTCATAGGGCGTGGTGAAAATACAATACATCCTATAACCATGAAACGAGACTCGCTTTTATCTAATACTGTGGGAGCGGTGCTAGACCCTATAGTAAGTATAAGAAGAAGAGTTAAAATAAAACCTGGTGAAACTTGCATTATAGCCTTCACTACAGCTATAGCTAATAGTAAAGTGGAAGTAATAAATTTAGCTAAGAAATATAGTGAACTTCATAATGTAAATAGGGTGTTTGAATTAGCTTGGAGCCAAACTCAAGTTGACATGAAATATTTAGGTATAAAATCTACACAAGCAAATTTATATCAAGTAATGGCTTCTAAAATTTTATTTTTAAATTCTACCTTTAAAGAAAGAGAAGAATATATAAAAGGGGTAAAGAAGGGTCAATTTACTCTTTGGGGATATGGTATTTCAGGAGATTTACCAATAATTCTTCTAATAGCTAGAGAGAGTAAAGACAGAGATTTAGTTCGTCAGCTTTTAAACGCCCATGAATACCTAAGCCTTAAGGGATTAAGGGTTGATTTAGTAATAATAAATCTTCAAAAAACTTCATATGATCAACCTCTACAAACTGATATTAAAGATTTAGTAGGCAGTAGTCATTTAAGAGATAAAGAAAATAAACCGGGGGGAATCTTTATACTGAATAAAGCTACTATCATGGATGAAGATATAGAGCTTTTGATGGCTATAGCTAGAATAGTTATAGATTCTAGCAAGGGAATGCTAGTATCTCAAATTAAGAATAATTATGAGGGGATAGAGAAACAACCATTACTAGAAACTAAAGAAAATGGAGTTACCTTTACGCCTCATAAGTTTAATATGAAACCATTAGAGTACTTTAATGATTTAGGAGGCTTTAATGTAGAAGATGAAAATTACACTATTTTGCTCAAAGATTTCAATAATACACCAGCACCTTGGATAAATGTTATTTCAAATGGTGATTTTGGGTTCCATGTATCGGAAGTTGGGTCAGCTTATACTTGGCACCTCAATAGCAGAGAAAATAAAATTACTACTTGGTCTAATGACTGGGTAAGTGATGAATGCTCGGAAGCTATATACTTGAGAGATGAAACACAAGGGAATGTGTGGAGTATTACACCTAAACCTATAAGAGATGGTGGAGAATACTTAATTGAACATGGTTTTGGATATTCAAATTTTAAGCATGAAGCCTTTGGAATCTTGGGAGAAGTGACAATGTTTGTACCTATGGAGTATAACCTTAAGCTTTGTAAGATAAAACTTAAGAATAATAGTGATGTAGCTCGTGAGTTAAGTTTAACTTACTATGCAGAGCTTGTAATGGGCGTTGTGCCTCAGCACACTGCTGAGCACATTGTTACTTATTTAAATGAAGAACAGAAATATATATATGCCACAAATTCTTATAGTCAGCATTTTGGTAAATTAAATGCTTTCTTAAAATTATTTGGTGGCGAAGATGTAAGCTTTACTGGTAATAGAAGTGAGTTTCTAGGTAGAGGAGGAAGTGTAGAGAGTCCAGAGGCACTAAAGAGAATAAGGCTTTCAAACAATGTAGGAGCAGGACTTGATCCATGTCTTGCAATTACTTCGAAAATTCACTTAGAGCCTAATATGGAGATAGAACTCGTAGCTATGTTAGGTGAAAATGAGAATTTAGATAGTATTTCAAACATTATTGTGGAGTTTGAAGATTTTGAAAAAGTGGATAGTGAACTCAAAGCAGTGAAGGAGTATTGGGATAGGCTACTTCATACGTTGCAAGTTAAGACTCCAGATAAGAGCATGGACTTAATGCTTAATGGATGGCTAATGTATCAAACTATAGCCTGTAGAATATGGGCAAGAACTGCTTTTTATCAATCTGGTGGAGCTTATGGTTTTAGAGATCAGCTTCAAGATGTTATGCCTTTAAGTTTCCTTGAGCCGAGTATGACTAAAAAACAAATTCTATATAGTGCCTCAAGACAATTTGTTGAAGGTGATGTGCAACATTGGTGGCATCCAGTTGTAGATAGCGGAATAAGAACAAGATTCTCTGATGACTTATTATGGCTACCTTTTACCACTATGGATTATATAAAAAATACAGGAGATTTTGCTATTCTTGATGAAGAGGCTGAGTATTTAATGGATACACCATTAGCTGAAGGTGAAGACGAAAGATACAATATTTCAGGAAGAGCAGATTTTAAAGGCAGTATATATGAGCACTGTATAAAAGCTATCGATAGAGGTCTTAAATTTGGTCCACACAACATTCCGCTAATGGGAAGTGGGGATTGGAATGATGGAATGAGTACTGTAGGAAACAAGGGAAAAGGTGAAAGTGTATGGCTAGGATGGTTCTTATATGATATACTAGATAATTTTACTCAGGCCTGTGCATACAAAAAAGATGATGAAAGACTGAAGAGATATAAGGAAATGCAAGAGTATATTAGAATAAATCTAGAAGAAAATGCATGGGATGGTAATTGGTATAGGAGAGCTTATTTTGATGATGGGACCCCACTGGGCTCATCTCAAAATGAAGAGTACCAAATAGATTCTCTATCTCAATCTTGGGCAGTTATATCAGGAGCTGGGAGTAAAGAAAGAACAGCGGAAGCTATGAAGTCTCTAGAGCATTATTTAATAAAAGAAGATAAGGGAATGATCTTCCTTTTAACTCCACCTTTTAGTAAATCTGCTTTGGAGCCAGGTTATATCAAGGGCTATGTGCCTGGAGTTAGAGAAAATGGAGGGCAATATACACATGCTGCAACTTGGGTAATCCTTGCCTTTGCTAAACTTTCACAAGGTAATAAAGCAACTAAGCTCTATAATATGATAAATCCTATTAATCATACAAAAACCCTGCCTCAGTGTGAAAAATATAAAACTGAACCTTACGTAATGACTGCTGATGTTTATGGAAAAGAACCTCATGTAGGGCGCGGAGGGTGGAGTTGGTATACTGGAACTTCAGGATGGATGTATAGAACAGGTATAGAAGCTATTTTAGGATTTAAACTAAAGGAGGGAAAAGGCTTTAGCATTGAACCTTGCGTGCCAGAGGAATGGTCTCATTATGAGATTATTTATAAAAAAGATAAATTTGAATATGTGATTGAAGTTAAACGCCAAGGAGAAAAAGGTATTTGGTTAGATGGTAATTTATGTGAGGATGCATTAGTTCCATTTATTGATGGCGTGCATAAAGTAGAGGTTATAATTTAAAAAAAACAGATGGCTTTTTGAAAAAGTCATCTGTTTTAAATTTTGGAGGGTATAATATTTTTTAAAAAATAGCCATTTAATTATTAGTTTTTAGTAAAAAAACAAAATTAATCTTGTTTATCAAAATCTTCAT
>JAJXYA010000303.1 GCA_021780795.1 Bacillota bacterium
ACCTATAGTAGGTTTTTCTACAATTTCTCCAAAATATACGTTAGTTCCACCAAGCTGCACCTTTAGTGCTCCTGCAGTAGCTCCTTCTGGGTAAGCACAATTTGGACTTTTATGATTTTTTCTATCTCTTATCATTATTTTTAAGCTTTCAATTATACTGCCCTTTACAAAAGGTGCACTTAAACACATTGCAAGGCCAGTTATTCTAGCAGGAATAAGATTAGCTATATCATCTAGTTTTGCTGGAAAAAAACCTATATCACCATACTTTTCATTTTTGTAACCAAGCATAGAATCCATAGTATTTATTCCTTTATAAAGCATTGCAAATGGTGCTCCTCCTATAATAGCAAATAATAATGGAGCTATTATTCCATCAGAAGTGTTTTCTGCAATAGTTTCAACATCTGCCCTAATAATTTCTTTCTCTGAAAGGCTTGTGGTATCCCTTCCAACAATATAAGATAATTTTACTCTAGCATCTTCAATATCTTCCTTTTCTAGACTATAAAACACCTTTTTGCCTTCCATATGTAGGCTTCTAGCTGCAAGTGTTGTCCAAATGATAAATATGTTTACACCATGATAAAGTATCCAGTTTATTTTGCATAATTGTAAAATAGCAAATGGTACAGTAAAAGTTATTAAACCTACTATTATAACTATCAGAAAACCTGCAAACTTTAATTGTTTACCTTTTCTAAAGCTTTTTCTAAAGAAACCTTCTAAAGCTCGTATAACTTTTCCGATATAAATTATAGGATGAGGAAACCAGTACGGATCTCCTATTGCCCAGTCGATTATAACCGCTATAGCAATATCAAACATATTTTTTTATCCCCATTATTTCGTATATTTTATTTATATCTAAGCTATTTCTAACTATATCCGCTAATTTGTCTAATTCCTTTTCTCTAACATTTTCATATTTGATAGAAGCTTTTTTCTCAATACCTTTACTTTTCCTTAAAGTGTTGACTATGTGCTGTCTAAAATCTATTCCATCGAAAATGCCATGAATGTATGAGCCCATTACATTTTTAGTTTCATTTATAGCTCCATCGTAATAGTTAACCTTTTGTCCATTCTTTTCTTTTATGGTTATTAAAGGCTTTGAACCTTGTTCATAGGTACAATTACCCATATGTATCTCATAACCATATATATTTAAAGCTTTGTTTTCTATTTTGGCTTTTATTCTTGTCGTCACCTTTTCTTTTTCAAATACTGTTTTTATATTCAAAAGTCCCATTCCTTCAACTGACTTTAAAGAAGTTTCAACCTCATAAGGGTCTTCAATTAAGCTTCCTAGCATTTGATATCCACCACAAATGCCAATCACCATTCCCTTTTCACTATAATTTTTTATTGCCTCTTCAATTCCACTTCGTCTTAAATATAAAAGGTCTTCAATGGTGTTTTTTGTTCCTGGAATTATAACTAAATCTGGATTACCAAACTCCTCTAAGGAAGTAATATATCTAACCGAAACATCTTCTTCAATTTTCAACGCGTCGGTATCGGTAAAATTTGATATGTGAGGAAGTTTTATTACTGCAACATCTATTGGTGCTGTAATCATTTTATTAAATTCCACAGCTCCATCTTCATCCTCTAAAGCTAATCTAAAGTATGGTACAACTCCAAAGGTAGGAATTTTAATTATATCCTCCAGCATTGATAGTCCAGGTTTTAAAATTTCAAGATCTCCTCGAAACTTATTTATAATAGTACCTTTTACTCTTTTCTTTTCCTCATCTTTAAGCAGGAGCATTGTACCTGCAAGTGAAGCAAATACTCCTCCTTTATCTATATCACCTACAATAATTACAGGGGCATCTACCATTTCTGCCATTCCCATGTTTACAATGTCTCTATCTCTTAAGTTTATTTCTGCAGGGCTTCCTGCACCTTCCATTACTATGATGTCAAACTGCTCTTCTAAAATGCTAAAGTCTTCCTTTAACATTTCTTTAAATTGAAGCTTCATATTATGATATTCCATAGCACTGCAGTTACAATATACTTTTCCTTTTACTATAACCTGACACTTTTTATCGGTAGTAGGCTTTAGTAAAATAGGATTCATGAAGGCTTCTGGCTCAAGCCCTGATGCATATGCTTGAAGCACTTGAGCTCTGCCCATTTCTTTTCCGTCTAAAGTTATGTAGGAATTTAAGGACATGTTTTGCGATTTATATGGCGTTACTTTATAACCATCTTGCTTAAATATTCTACAAAGTGCTGTTACTAATATACTTTTCCCCACCGAGGAGGCAGTTCCTTGTATCATTATCTTAGCCAAATTACTGTCCTCCTTTTTTAGTGTGTCCAACTCCTAAATAAGTATCATGAAAAGCATCTTCAACATGTTTTATGTAAATGTCTTGAAACTTTTCAAGCTCTCCTAGTCCATGTAGATAAGTTTCTACATTAAAACCTTCATTAGTTAAAACTTTTTTCCAAGAAGTCTCATCCTCTCCAGCCATATCATTTTGTGCATGATCCCCAGCCACTACCATCAATGGAATTAAAGTTACGTCTTTTCCACTACCACTTTGTTTTATTTTATCAATAACATTTCTAAGTGATGGATATCCATCTACATTTGCTATAAATACTTTATCAAAACCTCTATCCACAAATACTAGCTTTAAGCAAGAATAGCAGGCATTCGAAAAATGATTTGTACCATGTCCCATAAAAATAGTAATCCTATCCTCTGGAATTATATCTTTTATAGCATCAACTAATATACTATAATCATCTGGAATTTCTGAATCTTCACCTTTATAATACAAAATAGGTCTTCCGGTTTTAATCCACGAGAAGTCATCTTTGTATTTATCCACTATTTTTGTGATGTATTGAAATTCTACCCCTGGTATCATATGAAGAGGCTGAACGATAACTTCTTCAAAGCCTTCTTTTTTAAGCTTCTCTAAAGCTTCCTCTGGAGTATCAACAATTATTCCATCTCTATTTTTAAGTATTTTTATAATAATATGAGCCGTAAAAGCCATCTTAACTTCATAGTCTTTATATTTTTCTTTTATTCTTTCTTCTATTTTATCTATAGTA
>JAJXYA010000022.1 GCA_021780795.1 Bacillota bacterium
CTTTTGCTTTCCCTCATGCACAAAACTCCTAACCTTTAAATAGTCCTCATATGCTTTTTTAATAGGAGTTGAAAATTTCCCGTCTTCAATTTCTATATTTTTTATATTTGTATTAAAAGTAGTATGACGACAGTGATCTGACCAATATGTATCTATAACTTTTATCTCAGTAATAGTTGGATTTCTCTTTTCAATTTCCTTAAAATATGTGCTGCAAAATTTTAAATCTTCAAAATTCATAGCAAATCCATGTTCATCCATAAAACCTTGAAGTTCACTATCATCCATATCTATAAATCCCTCTAAAACTTTTACATCCTGAGCCTCTTCTATTTCCACATACAGATTATCTGGCTTTTCCATTGAAGCTTCTCTAGAATCTACACTATTAATACAGTAATCCTTTATTTTTTCAAATTCCACCTCAGAAATTTTCCCCTGTAGCACAATAACTTTTGCTGCTGCTACTTCTGGTCTTTCACTTTGAGTAAGCATCTGAATGCACTGGGCTGCTGAATCGGCCCTTTGGTCATATTGGCCTGGTAAATATTCTATAGCAAATGACCATTGATTTTCACTTATCACTAATTCCTCATCATAGACATAATCTACAGTTGGTTCAGAAAAAATTGTATTGCGTGAGTTATCATATTCTTTTTCTGATATTCCAGAAACGTCGTATCTATTTATTATTCTTAAAGAATTCAATCCTTCTATACCCAAATTTAAATTTAAATCCTCTAGTAGTTTTTTGCTTTCTACATTATAGTTCGGCTTTTTTTCAACAAACACTCTATAAATATTCTTTATCATAATAACACTCCCCTATATAAAGTAATTTTACGAACATTGTCTTTTTATTTATATTTATAATTCGTTATATTTAATTATAGTACACTTTACCTTATAATTAAAGTTTTATTTTTAAAATAATAAAAAAAGAAAAAGTATATATTACTAATAATGCTTTCACTTCGCCAAGTAATTTTAAAATTACTAAGACATGTTTAAATGCATTTTACGTAATACATACTTTTTTTTAACGTCTATAGGTTGTAATTTATAAAGTAAAAAGAAAAACACTACGTTTAACGTAGTGTTTTCCATATATGCGAGATAAGTCTATAAGCCGAGTTCTGTATTTGACAATCATCTATCTAGGCCTATTGTTACCAATAAGCTCAAGCGATACACCCGAGAGCGAGACGGGCCGTCCCATATAGCTCTCCTATTCGATCTTGCTCCAAGTGGGGTTTACATAGCCGCAAAGTCGCCATTGCGCTGGTGAGCTCTTACCTCGCCTTTCCACCCTTACCAGTCAGCTAAAGCTGAACTCATCAAGCAAAGCTTGATTCTGGCGGTATATCTCTGTTGCACTTTCCTTAGAGTCGCCTCCACTGGGGGTTACCCAGCACCCTGCCCTATGGAGCTCGGACTTTCCTCTCCTGACATACTGCTAAGCAATATTCAGCAGCGATTGTCTGGCTTACTCACAAAACTTATAGTATCATACTATAGAGTGAAAATCAAATGGTTTTTTTATCCATTTATTATTTCAACTTATAAGTATCCTTCGTATTTTCTGAAATTAGTACATCATTATAATATCCTTTTTCTCGTAATTGCACTTCTAAAATTTTTCCAAAAATTTTAAAAGGAGTCCATTCTGTTATAAAATGTCCCGCATCAATTAATGCTATGTCTTCTTCTTTCAAATCACTTGCACCATGGTACTTTGTATCCCCTGTAATTATGCAATCTGCATGAAAGGCTTTACTTATCTTAAAAAAATCTTCTCCGCTACCGTTTATAATAGCAATAGTTTTTATTAATTTATTATCCTCTCCTACATACCTAATATATTCTGCATTAAAAAGTTTTTTAACCTTTTCACATAGGTCCGTTAATACAATGGGATTCTCCAGAGTTACTAGCCTTCCAATACCATGCTCACTATTGTCGTAGCCTAAAATTGTTGTTGGCTCCATTACTTTATATTCAGTGAAACCTAAAATTTCTGTGGCAATATCATTAAGACCGCCTTTAACTGAATCTAAATTAGTGTGACTTGAGTAAACATTTATATTATTTTTAATAAGTTCAATAATCTTTTTACCTACCAAAGTATCACTAGTTATTGCCTTGGGTTTTATAAAAAGAAGTGGATGATGAGTTAATATCAAATTACATCCTTTATCTTTTGCTTCTCTAATTACATCCAAAGTACAATCTAAAGCAATCAATATTTTTGTAACTTCAGCATCTTTGTCCCCAACCATTAGTCCTACATTATCATAATCCTCTTTTAGTACAGGTGGGGCTAATTGTTCCATAATATGCTCAATAGTCCTTACTTTTAAAAGCATTTTAAAAACTCCTTAAGTCTTCTAATAATATGATCAAGCTGTGCTTTTCTATTTTTTGATGAAAGGCTATCTTCACTTAAAGCATTATAAATCTGTGAATATTTATATAACTTATATTCTATAAATTTTTCCATTACTATGTGTTTTTTGTCTAATAATATTTTACTTATCTCGTAATATATGCTATCCAGGATCTCTGGTTTATTATTATATTTAACCTTAATAATTTCATAGAACTTACCATCATCCATGCAAATTTCTTCATCTAGAACATCATATCCTGTATTATATAAATATTCTCTTAAAACCTCAGCATTTTGAACTGGCTGAAGTATTATATATTTTAACTCTTTTACAACTTTTAAGTCAGCCTCTAAAATATCTCTTATTAAATTACCACCCATTCCTGCAATAATTGCTACCTGCACCTCGCCCTTCTTAACTGTAGATAATCCACTTCCCAGTCTACAATTAATTTGTTCACTCACATTATTACTAAGAACATTTTTGCTGGCTTTCTCAACGGGTCCCCTATTTATATCAGACGCAATGGCACTTTTTATCACACCATTTTTCACTAAATAAATTGGCACATACCCATGATCTGTGCCTACGTCTACGACACTATTACAGTCTTCTATCATACTTGCAATTGCTTTTAATCTTATACTTAGCTCCATAGTTTTCATCCTTATCTAAGATCGGA
>JAJXYA010000279.1 GCA_021780795.1 Bacillota bacterium
CACTTAGTTTTGAATATTTTATGGAAGTTTCTATCATTTTTAAAATTTCAGGGCTAACTTTTACGTAGTTCTTACCTGAAGCACTGTTAATTTTATAAACATCACTAGTATCAATGTTAGTGCTTGCCATTTCATTAATTTCATCTAACCTTTTAAAACTCTCTTCAACTGCTTCTTTTGAATTTGCGCCAGAAGCACTTAATGTCACTGCTGTATCCATTACTATATTACTTTTTTCATAATATTGATTCTTTTGATTTGCACATGAACTACAAATTAAAAGAATTGAAATACAAGATGTTAATGTAGCTATAATTTTTTTCATATGCCCCCTCCAATCTGCACAAATTATAAAATTACTAAAAAAATAAACCCAAAAGATTCTCATCCTGTAATATGATAACATAATTACTTAGGGCAAGTAACCTTTGCAGATTTATTTTTTACTTGTACATATTTAAATATACTTAACTAGTAGCTTTTAAAGTTTTTTCATGTCCTTTTAATACGTTAGCAATTTTTATAGCTCCAGTTGGACATTTAGCTACACATGTTGCTTCGCTACATTTTTCAGCACATATAGCTTTGTTTACTACTGCAAGATTATCTTTAATCTCAATTGCACCATAACTACAATTCCTTGCACAAATACCACAACCTAAGCAAGCAGTACTACAAACTTTTCGAGCCACAGCTCCTTTTTCCTTAGAATTACAGTCCACTTTAACAGTTGCATTTGCTGGTATGATTTGAATAACATTTTTAGGACATGCTGTTTCACACGCTCCACATCCAGTACATTTTTTCATATCAACAACTGGTAATCCCTCATCGCCCATAGTCATAGCACCAAAAGGACAAACATTCACACAATTTCCAAATCCAATACATCCATTTTTACATCCTTTAGGACCACCTTGAATTAAACTTGCAGCAGCACAATCATGTACTCCTTTATAGTTATAACTTAAAGTTGCTTTACTAATTGATCCTTTACATCTAACATGAGCTACTCTTGGTTCTACTTGTTCTGCTGCTTTTCCTGTAATTTCTGCGACTAAATTTGCAACAGTATCTTTACCAGGTACACATAAATTTGGAGCAACATCTGGATTTAAAACTACAGCTTCAGCATAATTAGCACAACCTGCATAACCGCATGCACCACATTGCCCTTTAGGAAGAACCTCTTCTACTTCATGAATAAGCGGGTTTACTTCCATTGAAAACTTTTTATTTGCGATAGCAAGAATAAATCCAAAAACTATCCCAACTGCTCCCATTACCACAATAACCATTATAGCAGTATTCATAATTTTTATTCATCTCCTTAAATAAACTTAGTTAATTGATTAAATCATCCCTGAGAATCCAAGGAATGCTAGTGATAACATACCCGCTAATATAAATGCAATTCCTGTTCCTTGTAGGGCCTTTGGTACATCTGCATTTACTAATTTTTCTCTTAAACTTGCCATAAGTATTAATGCAAGAGCAAATCCCATACCAGATCCTATTGCAAATACTATGCTCTCAGTAAATGAGTAATTAGATTCTACACTTAGTGTTGGAACAGATAATACTATACAGTTTGTTGCTATTAAAACAAGATAGATACCCCACATCTTATATAATGCAGGTGCTTGTTTCTTTATAATCAATTCTAACAATTGCACAAAACTTGCTATAAGTATTACAAAAACAATTGTTGTTAAAAATGTCAAACCATATGGCAAAAGTACAAAGTGATATACTATCCATGCTAGTATTGAACTTAGTGTTATAACAGAAGTAACAGCCATCCCCATTCCTACAGATGCACTTAAGTTTTTAGAAACTCCAAAAAATATACATAGACCTAGAAATTTAGTTAGTACAAAGTTGTTTACTAGTACTGCCCCTATAAATAGTGTAAAGTATTCCTTCATTATTCCCATTATGATTCACTCCCCTTTGCTTTCTTGCTTTCTTTACGTGCAAGATAAATATTAACTCCACCCATCATGTATCCAATTAATACAAACGCACCAGCTGGCAAAATCATAATTAAGGCTGGATTATACCATGACCCTAATACTGGAATTCCTGCAATTGTTCCATTACCAAGAAGTTCTCTTATAGCAGATATTACAAGCATAGCTATTGTAAATCCACACCCCATACCAAGCCCATCAAAGAAAGATGGAATAATCTTGTTCTTAGATGCAAAAACTTCTGCTCTTGCGAGTATTATTGCAAATACTACTACTAATGCTAAATATACTCCAAGTTCTTTATATAAAGTTGGAGCAAAAGCTTGTAATACAAGTTGTACAATTGTTACTATAGTTGCAATTGATGTTATATAAACAGGCACTCTAACTTTATCATTTACCCATCTACGTGTTATTGAAACTGATACATTGTTAGCAGTAATAACAAATAACACTGTTAATCCCATAGTTAGTCCATTAATAACTGAATTTGTAGTCGCTAGTGCTGGACAAAGACTTAAAGCTAATACAAATATTGGATTTTCATCAACTAGTCCTTTAGAGAAAATTTTCCACAATTCTTTCATATTATTTACCTCCTGTAAACTTTACTACTTCTTCTACTGCATTTTTAATACCAAGTGTTACAGCTTTAGATGAAATAGTCGCCCCTGTCATAGCTTGAATATTTTCTTTGTTAGAAGCATCCTTTGTTACAGTCAAAGCATCTGCTTTCTTTCCTTTAAATTGACTTTTAAAAGGTTCTTCTGCTGCTTTCGATCCAAGACCAGGAGTCTCATTACTTGTCAATATACTATAATCCATTACTTTTCCATCACTGCTTACAGCTACAAGCATTTTAATTGCTCCACCATATCCTTTACTTTCACCAGGCACTACATAAGCAATTACTTTTCCATCTTTTTCAGCTGTGAACCATTGTTCTTTACCTGATACTTCTTTAAAATTATCTGCATCTGCTACTAATGCTTTCATTGACTCTTGTGTCATCATTTTACTTTTTTCTGCTGCAATAGGTGCTGTAATAAAATATACTATTCCTATTATTATTCCGGAAATTAAACAAGCTCCT
>JAJXYA010000427.1 GCA_021780795.1 Bacillota bacterium
TATAGAAACAAAAATTAAATGGAATTTTGTGAGGTGTAATAAAATGTTTGATAAAATAATAAAAACTTTAAGACTAAGAAGTATTCAATTTGTTATTACAATTTCTTTTACTACCATATCAGTAGCAGCAGTAATATTTGTAGGATTTATAAGTTACAGTAAATTTTCAGAAATATCTGAAAAGAATGCTGCATTAAGTACAGAACAATTAGTAAATCAAATAAATTATAATATAGAATACTATTTAAGTAGTATGATTAATATTTCAAATGTAATTAATGATAGTATATATACGAACCCAAACATTGAAAATGCTGATTTAAAGGAACAGATGCTATTGATTCAAAATACTAGAAGGGATATAGCTACTATAGCTTTGTTTTCTGAGAACGGTAAAATAATTTATTCAACAGTACAAGATAATTTAAAAGAAAATTCAGAGGTAAACAAACAAAAATGGTTTCAAAATGCAATGAATCATTCATATAATTTGACATTTTCAGCACCACATGATCAAAATATTTTTGAAAATAGGCATGATTGGGTTGTTTCTTTGAGTAGAGAAGTAAATTATAATGATGGAAATAAAAATCTAAAGGGTGTTCTTCTAGTAGATATGAATTACAGTGTAATAAGGCAGTTATGTCAAAATACGAGTATTGGTAAGAATGGATATATATATATCGTAGATTCGGATAATAATATAATTTATAATCCAAAGCAGCAGCCCATAAACATGGATTTAAAAGATAATTCGGAGGGGAATAAGCTTATAACTACTAAAATCGTAAGTTATACAAACTGGAAGGTAATAGCTGTAGCTTATACATCAGAAATGGTAGCGTCAAAACAAGATATAATCAAATTTATTATTTGCGTGATTTTATTTAGTGCAGTACTAATTTTTTTGATTATTTCAGTATTATCGGCAAAAATTTCAGAGCCTATTAAAAATTTAGAAAAATCTATGAAAAAAGTAGAAGAGGGAGAATTTAATATTTTCGTGGAAGCAAAGGGAGAAGATGAAGTTGTAAAGCTATCCAAGACCTTTAACTTAATGATTTCTAAGGTGCAGTATTTAATGAAACAGATAGTGGTGGAACAGGAATCAAAAAGACAAAGTGAACTAGATGCACTGCAAGCTCAAATAAATCCCCACTTTCTTTACAATACATTAGATTCTGTAGTTTGGATGGCTGAAAGCGGTAAAAATCAACATGTGATAACTATGGTTACAGCACTTGCAAAGCTTTTTAGAATAAGTATAAGTAGGGGGCTAAATTTTATAACAGTGGAACAAGAAATTGAACATGTTAAAAATTATTTAATTATTCAAAAGATGAGATATGGAGACAAATTTAATTACAAAATAAACATATCACAAGAAGTTAAACAACTTAAAACACTTAAACTAATTTTGCAGCCACTTGTTGAGAACTCTATTTATCACGGTATAGAATACATGCAGGATGAGGGACAAATAAAAATATCAGCATGCATTTCAGATGGAAAGCTTCTTTACATAGTTGAAGACAATGGTTTGGGAATAGATTCAGAAAAGCTTAATATGATACTTAATTATGATGGGAAAATCAATGGAGGCTCAGGTGTAGGAATAAAAAATGTGCATGAGAGAATTCAATTAACATATGGTAAACAATATGGGCTTGAAATTGAAAGTGAACTTGAAGTTGGCACTACAATAAAAATTTGGTTGCCAAATATTAACGGAGTTAGTGATGAGAAAAAGCAATAGAAAAATCCTATACTGGTATATTAAATTGTGTAGAATTTCAATATACTAGTGTAGGATTTTGCATTTTTATCAAAATGTTTACATGTTACTATAAATACAACTAGATGGGAAAAGCTAAAATAACAAGAAAAATGGGGGGAAAATAATGAAAAAATTCAAGGTATGTTTACTAGCGGGTTTAGTCTTTTGCACAACTTCAGTATTTGCAGGTTGTGGGAAGAGTACAACTAGCACAAGTAGCTCAGGTAGCTCAATAAGTGTTGGTGTTGTTCTTCCAACAAAATCAGAATCAAGATGGCCAATGGCAGAAAAGGAATTTCAAGAAGCGTTACCTGGTTCTACTATTTTATTTAGCAATGGTGATACTGCAACAGAAAAGACAAACGTTGAAAGCCTTATTTCAAAAGGTGTCAAGGTTATTGTAATTTGTCCACAAGATGGAACAGCAGCTGCTGCTGAGGTTGATGAAGCAGCTACAAAAGGTATTAAAGTAATTTCTTATGACAGGTTAATTATGAATACAAAAAATGTAAACTATTACGTAACCTTTGATAGTGAAGCAGTTGGTGCAGCTCAAGCAAATTACTTAGTGAGTCAAGCTAAAGGTAAAGGTAATCACTTATATTTATATGCTGGTCCTCTTTCTGATAATAATGCATTTTTATTTTTTCAAGGCTCTTGGAGTGTGCTTCAACCTAAAATTGCTGATGGCACATTTACAATAGAAAATTCAAGTATTGCTGATTCATTAAAGAATAATCCGACGCTTTCACATGGTCAGTTAGCTCAAATAATTGGACAGGTTGCAACAAACTGGGATCCAGCAACTTCTAAGACTTTAGCTCAGGCTAATTTAGCAAAAGCAAATGCCAGCCAAAAAGGTGCTTGCTATGTGTTAGGTCCAAATGATGATGCCTCCCGTGCTTTATCAGATACATTTAGAGCAGATAGCGCAGTTACGCAAATATATTCAACAGGACAAGATTTTACACAAGCTTCCGCACAATATATTTTAGATGGAAAACAAAGTATGACAGTTTGGAAACCAGATAAAAATCTTGTTGATGATGTTAAAGCAATAGTTAATTCCATTCAAAATAAAACAACTCCATCAGTTATTGTAACAAAATACAATAATGGAAGTACTGATGTTCCATCGACTAAGGCACCTTTAACTGTTGTAACAAAGGATAACATTAAAAGCATTATTTCTTCTTCAGGACTTTATACAATTACTAATGGTACAGTAAATCAAAAATAAGTTTAGCTTATAAAACTATAAGAGGATGTTGCAGAGTAGAAAAATTT
>JAJXYA010000312.1 GCA_021780795.1 Bacillota bacterium
ACTAGCTGTTAAGTATGTCCTTAGAGATGAAGGGTATATAAATAAAAGCAGAGAGTGGATAAAAGAAGAAATAAACTATTTACCAAAAGCTTTGGAAAAAATCAGCTTTATACAAAAAGTTTATCCCACTAATTGCAACTTTATACTTTGCAAACTAAAAAACTTTAATGGTAGTCGCCTTTATAACTTATGTTTAGAAAAAGGAATTGTTATTAGAAAGGCATCAAACTTTAGAGGTTTGGACGATAATTTTGTTAGATTTGCTATTAAAGATAGAGATAAAAATAATAAGCTTGTAGAAGCTTTAAAGGATATAGAGGAAGCATTATGAAAAGTATAGTTATAGCTTCAAATAAAAGCGGCGGTGGCAAGACTACTATAACCTTAGGACTAATGAGAGCCTTGATGAAAAGGGGATATAGTGTGCAAGGTTATAAAGTAGGTCCAGATTATATAGATCCAGCCTTTCATAAGTATATTACTGGGAAAGCCTCTAGAAATCTAGATAAACATCTAATGGGTAAGGCAGGAATCAAGGCTTCCTATTCTAGAGGAGATGGAGAGCTTGGAATCATAGAAGGAGTTATGGGATTATACGATGGAAAAGGGATCACTTCTGAGGGTTCAACTGCTGATGTTGCTAAAATTTTAAATTTGCCAGTAGTATTAGTTATTTCTCCAAAAGCACAAAGCATAACTTTATGTGCAGAAATAAATGGACTTCTAGCTTTTGATAAAAATAATATTGTAGGTGTAATTATAAATAATGTTACTGAAAGCTATTATAACCTTTTAAAAGCTTCAATACAAAAACATTGCAGTCCTAAGCTTAAAGTATTTGGGTATGTACCTAAGGAGGAGAAATTAGATCTGAAAAGCCGTCACTTAGGACTTGTTCAAAGTGTTGAAGTTGAAGATTTAAATAACAAGATTGAAGTATGCAGTGAACTTTTAGAGAAGCATGTAGATATGGATGGTCTAATCCATTGCTTTACAGCTACAGAGAAAAGCAAAGATGACTTTCATTTAGAAAATATGGGGCTAAAAACAGCAGTAGCTTTTGATGAAGCTTTTAGTTTTTACTATAAAGAAAATCTTGAACTTTTAGAGGAGCTTGGTGAGGTTAAATATTTTAGTCCTTTAAAGGATGAGAATATCCCTGAGGGAACTAATTTCTTATATTTAGGTGGTGGTTATCCTGAAGTTTTTAAAGAAAAGCTAAGCCTAAACGTTAGTATGCTGAAAAGCATAAAGGAATATTTAGATAGTGGTAATAAAGCCTACGCAGAATGCGGTGGGCTCATGTATTTGATGGAGAGCATTGAAGGCAGTAAAATGGTAGGCTTTTTTAAAGGAAAAGCTGAGATGGGAAAGGGACTAAAAAACTTTGGCTATGCAGAGGTTGAAATAGATGGAGATAATCATATATTTCCAAAGGGAATGAAAATAAATTGTCATGAGTTTCATAAGTCCTTTATAACATCGGAAGAAAACAAAATATATGACGTGAAAAAGGAAAACTATGATGGAAAAATTAAAGAGTGGAAATGTGGCTATTTAAAAAATAATACCTTGGGAGCTTATCCACATGTTCATTTTTTTAGTGATTTGGAGTTTTTGAAGAGTTTAGTATGACAGAAAGCAGAAATCAGAATACTGAAGTCAGAAGGTTGGGGAGCAAAAGTAATTGACAATATTGCAAAAGAGATAAAAGATGAATTTCCAGATCAAAAAGAATTTTCTTCTAGAAATTTAAAATATATGAGAAAATTTGCATCTGAATATATAGACATGGAATTTGTGCAACAAGTAGTTGCACAAATTCCATGGTCACATAATGTAGTGCTGATGGATAGAGTAAATGATATAAATCGAGAAGTATGTTATATAGAAAAAATGATTAAAAATGTAAAAAATGTTCATATAATATTGAGGAGATGGAAAAATGGACATAAAAGATTTGATTGGAGAAGCAACTGAATATGATAAAAAAGAAATGCTAGAAGTAAAGAAACCTAAAAGTTGGTGTAAAAGCATAAGTGCATTTGCTAATGGTATGGGTGGGGTTCTTATATTTGGTATTTCAAATGATGATATTGCTATTGGACTAAAAAATGCAGAGCGTGATGCAGAGATTATAAGTGAACAGATCAAAGTAAGATTAGACCCAATACCTAATTTTAAGCTTAGTTTCTATAGAACAGAAGATAATAAGAAACTTGTTATTGTGAAAGTGTTTTCTGGAGATGAAACACCATATTATTATGATGGGGATGGAACCAAAATTGCATATCAACGTATTGGGAATGAGAGCGTACCAGTAGATAGGGCGAAATTAAAGGAACTTGTAATTAAAGGAAGTGCTGCTTCGTATGATAGTCTCAAGTCAAAATATAATTTTGATGACTATGCATTTTCTAAATTGAAAGCTACGTATAAACAGAGAAGCGGAAATTCATTTGAAGATTCAGATTATGAATCATTTGGTATTGTAGATGAAGATGGTAATTTAACAAATGCAGGGGCACTATTGGCGGACGAATCGCCTATAAGACATTCTAGGTTATTTTGTACTAGATGGAATGGTCTTGACAAGGCACCCGGTATAATTGATGCTATTGACGATAAAGAATTTTCAGGCGGTCTTATTAATTTGCTTCAGGACGGTACTGAATTTGTGAAAAATAATTCGAAAGTTCGATGGAAAAAAACTTCTGATGGTCGTTTGGAAATGCAAGATTATCCAGAAAGACCAGTATTAGAAGCACTTGTTAATGCTTTAATCCATAGAAATTATCTTGAAGTTGGCAGTGAAGTTCATGTTGATATGTTTGATGACCGCATTGAAATTTATTCACCAGGTGGAATGGTTGATGGAAGTAAAATACAGGATAGAGATCTGTTACATATTCCTTCTCGAAGAAGAAATCCTATTATAGCGGATATATTTAATCGTATTAGATATATGGATCGTAGAGGTAGTGGATTCAAAAAGATTTTAGGTGATTATAAAATTCAACCAACATATACTGTTGATAAAGAGCCTGAGTTTTATTCA
>JAJXYA010000174.1 GCA_021780795.1 Bacillota bacterium
GCACTGCAATCTCCCCATCGTTAACATAAAAGTTAATATCATTTATAGCACAAGTTTTGTCAAATCTCTTTGTTACATTTGATACCTTTAACATAATACCCCTCCTATAATGGTGCCACCCACATGCAAGTGGCAAGTTCAGCAAACATTTTTATTGTGACTACATCTTGTTCCTCTTTTAATAATTTACGTGTCTTAACAATTTTAATAAAAAACGAATCTCTAAAGAATTATATCACATTTATGTAATAAATTGTATAGATTCATTCTGGTACTGATAAAGTAGTAACTGGCAAAATTACAAGATTCTTATTTATAAAAACAATAAAATTTCTTTAAATACTTGTAAAATATAGAAATTATGCTATAATTTATTTTAACATGAGAGTGTATCTAGGGTTCCGGTTGAAAAATGTCTGGTCCGAGCGATACAGGATTACATCTACACTTTTAGGGGAAAAGCCTGAAGGACGAGTCTCAATCTAGAGATTTGTTTTGAGGGCTTTATTTTTTTGAAAAAGGGGGAGATTTAAATGAGCATAATAAAAGTTGATAATCTAAGCAAAACTTTTAAGGTTAAAACAAAAGAAGAGGGACTACGGGGTAGTGTTAAGTCCATTTTTTCACCGAACTTCCGGGAGATTAAGGCTGTTAATAATATTTCTTTTGAAGTAGAAAAGGGGGAGATATTAGCCTTCATAGGGCCAAATGGAGCAGGCAAATCCACTACTATAAAGATGATGACAGGTATATTATATCCATCCTCAGGAAACATTGAAGTCCTAGGCATGAATCCATCTAGTGAAAGAAAAGAATTGTCTTATAAAATAGGTACAGTCTTTGGGCAAAAATCACAACTTTGGTTTCACTTACCGCCACTTGATAGCTTTCATTTACTGGGAAATATTTATGAAATGGATAAAGTAAAACTCCAAAAGAGAATTGAACTTTTAAAGGAGATTTTTGAAATAGGTGATTTAATGGATATTCCAGTTAGAAAGCTTTCTTTAGGCCAGAGAATACGCTGTGAGATTGCAGCATCTATTTTGCATGAGCCTGAGATTATATTTTTAGATGAGCCTACCATAGGACTTGATGTAGTTGTAAAACAGAAGATTCGAGAACTTATATTGCAACTTAACAAGGAAGAAAAGACTACTATATTCTTAACATCTCATGATTCTGGTGATATAGAGCAATTATGCAAAAGGGCAATCATTATAAATCATGGAGAGGTGGTATTAAACGAAACAATTAAGAATTTGAAGCATGACTATTTAAATAAAAAGATAATACAGATTAAATATAATGAAATAGTGAATTTAGAGGATTGCAATCTAAATATTATTAAAAATAAAGGAAATGCCATAAAGGTCCAAGTGGACACATCAAAGCAAGATATAGAGCAGGTGCTAACTAACTTAATAAAATACGGAAAAGTAAATGACATAACCATATCAGAGCCACCACTCGAGGAAATAATATCCCTTATTTATCAACAAAATAAGGAGGGTGATAAGTATGAAGTTTCTTCGTAAATATGGACAAATCTCTAAAATAACTATGTCCAATAGCCTGGTGTATTTTTGGAATTTCCTCAGTAAAAATATATTTTTCGTTTTTATAATGTTTATATATTTGATGCTTTGGAAAAATATATATGCACAAAAGGGTAGTGCAATTGCTGGACTAAGCTTAAATGCAATGATTTGGTACTTGATCGTTACAGAACTTGTTACTCTTTCAAGAACAGATATACATGTACAAGTAAATGAAGATGTGAAGAGTGGTAATATAGCTTACTTACTGAATAAGCCTTATAACTATGTACTATATTGCTTCTCATATTTTGTAGGTGAAATTGGCATAAAACTTTTAACCAATGGCATAATTGGACTTTCGATAGGCTTCATTTATGTTGGAACCTTGAAAAACTTTAGTCTGGCTCATTTGCCTTTTATATTTTTATCCTTAATTGTAGGTTGTTGTATTAACTTTTTTATCTATATAATATTAGCATTAACTTCCTTTTGGTTTGAGGAGAATACTGCTTTCTTTTGGATCTATTCAAAGCTAGTATTTACCTTAGGGGGTATGCTTGTTCCTATAGAGCTTTTTCCAGATTGGCTTCAAAAGGTATCAAAGTATCTACCTTTTGCTTATGTAACCTATGTACCAGCAAGGCTTGCAGTAGATTTTTCTTTTTCTAATTTTTATAAACAATTTTCAATTCAACTATTATATTTAGGAGTATTTTTTATTTTAGCTATGACCTTATATAGAAAGGGGGCAAAGAATCTAAATGTTAATGGAGGTTAAGAAAAGCTTAAAGCTTATGGGCTACTATTTTAAATTTAATATATCTTCAGTTATGGAATACAGGGTGAGCTTCCTTGTACAATGTTTTGGTATGATACTTAATAATTCAGCCTTTATATTCTTTTGGTGGATCTTGTTTAAGAACGTAAATACCATTGGTGGCTATGGTTTTAAGGATGAAATGATGCTTTGGGCTATAATGTCTACTAGTTTTGGCCTTTGTTTTGTGGCCTTTGGCAACGTAAATCAAATTACAAGAATGATACTGAATGGTGAACTAGATACCTATCTACTTCAGCCCAAAGATCCTCTTATTAATATACTATGTTCTAAAACCATAGTATCTGCATGGGGTGATACCTTATATGGAGTAATTCTATTTTTTATAATTAAAGGTTTTGATGTAAGAGGTTTCTTATTATTTTTAATATTTTGTATTGCAGGTGCTTTAATGTTTGCATCAGTACTAGTTACCTTTCATGCCTTAAGCTTTTATGCAGGGAATACAGAAGGGTTAGCACAGACTGTAACAGAATTTTTCATAAGCTTTAGTATTTATCCAGAGGGTATATTTAATAATGCTGTAAAATATGTACTTTATACAGTTATACCAGTAGCCTTTATAGTATATATACCTTCAAAGGTGATAAATCAATTTTCTATTGTTATGCTTTTAGAGGTTTTAGGAGTGGCATTAATATGGATGGTATTAGCTTATACTATGTTCTACAGAGGA
>JAJXYA010000012.1 GCA_021780795.1 Bacillota bacterium
AATTGTTTTTTCGTTTGTAAAAGATGCTCCAAGTCCCAGCAATAATCCTGCAATTGGCAAAACTGATACCGGCAGGAAAAATGCTTTTCCGATTTTCTGAACCGTTGCGAATACTTTGCTTTCTTCTTTTCTTTTCTCCATTTTTAAATCCCCCTTATATAATTTAATTATTCCTATCGTCGCTTGCGAAATTCCGCAAGCGTTGATTTACCTAACCTTTTTTAAGTCAGGTATTTATATTTTCCTCAAGTAAATCAAAATATTAATAAAGACAAAACACAAGATAAACTGAGGCAAATAGCATTTTCACTTAATAAAATTAATCAACTGAATGTATTTGTTCAAGTTTATGAATTAAATTATGTTTAACTAAACAACAAGTAAGTTTTTCAATCAAATATTGAGGACTTAACTATATAAACTGATAAATAGTTGTAGTTTTATATTCTTCTCCTTTATCGAAGACTGGTGATTTAAAACTTTCTATATTTATGCTATTAGGATAAAAGTGTGGTTCCATACAAAAACCACCTCTTTTTTTATAAACAACACCACCTTTTCCTACCGTTTCTTTCATTGTATTGCCTGCATAAAACTGCAATCCAGGCTGATCAGAATACACTTCCATTGTTATTCCTTCTGATTCGCTAGACGCCTCTGCAATTTTTCTTATACCAATGTCTTGATTATTTAATACAAAATTATGATCATATCCCTGTGATAATTTTAACTGTTCACAATCATTCTCTATTTCTTTGCCAATTGTTTTAGGTATCATAAAGTCCATTGGCGTTCCCTTTACTGGAGCTATTTCTCCAGTTGGAATTATTCCTTCCTTAATCGGTGTATAATAATCAGCATTTATGCTCAGCTTTGTATCAAGAATATCTCCACTGTCATGCCCATTCAAATTAAAATAAGTATGGTTTGTTAAGTTAATCAGTGTTTTTTTATCACTTATACCTCTATATGAAATAATAAGTCCATTTCCCTCTGACAATGAATATGTTACTGAAATATCTAAATTCCCAGGAAACCCTTGCTCTCCATCAAAACTTTTGTAGTAAAATTCCACTGCACTATCATCAATAACCTTAAAATCCCACAAAACTTTATGAAATCCACAATCCTTATCACTGTGTATGTTATTACCATTATTATTTTTCACTAAATGATACACTGTCTCATCAATTTTAAATTTAGCCCCTTCAATTCTATTTACATTTCTTCCAACAGTAGCTCCAAGCATTAAATTATTTGTAAAATAATCTTCTAATTTATCATATCCTAAAGCAATATCCTTTACTTTTCCTGATTTATTAACAACAAATAGTGAAACTAGTATGGCTCCATAATTAGTTACCTGTGCTTTCATTCCCTTTGAATTTGCAAGTGTAAATATATAGGCTTTTTTTCCTTCTTTCGTTTTTCCAAATATATCTTTTTTAATACTCATTTTTCCTCCTTGATAACATAATTACTACATATTTTATGAATTGAATTACCAAAAATATTTCTTAGTGTCCATTTTTAATCAGATCTACTACAATAGGATCCTTTGATGCTACCCCTTGCGCCTTTAACTCAATAATCTTTTCTGTAAATTGTGGAAGAGATTTTTCATGTGCAACTAGCAATTCATCCAATACCTGTTTTGCTTCACTTCCATGTTGAACTAATGGGTTTATCGTAAAGGCTTCTAACGCAATTCCATAATCACCTGATAATGCAGCATTTATCGTACATTCTTCCATCGCTTTCATAATCTGTAACCACCCTTTTTCGAATGATTGCATTTTCCCCCATGCAATTGGTTCTGCACCTTTAGCAGAAATTATACAAGAAACTTCAACAACAGAATCAGAATCAAGACAAGGTATAGCTCCATTATTTTGTGTACTTACCACCATATGAATTCCTTTATTATTATATATTGCACTTATACATTCACAAGCTGCATCACTATAATATGCACCACCACGCTTTTGTAATTGTTCAGGTTTTTTATTTAAATCCGGATTTTTATATATTTCAAAGAGGGCAGCTTCTACATCTTTCATTTGCTCTGCACGTGTTCCACCGTTTTTAAATTCTTCTAAACTATGTTCAAGCATCTCTTTTTCTAAATAGTAATAACGATGATATCCACATGGTAATAAATTCATGGAATGTAATAATTCCATTGGAAATTCAGCTTGATAAATATTAGCTGGAGTTCCACCATTTTTTTCATTAATATGATCTATTAACTGTCCTGTAATATCTTTTCCTACTTGGTCAAAAACTTTATGCCAGTGGAAATGGTTCAATCCAACAAACTGATAATGTAATTGTGAATGCTGCATTCCAATAACTTTTGGTTCATTCATCATTGCAATCACTGGTACATTACACAATCCAATACACTTTCTCCAGCCAAAATGCTTAATAACTGCTTCTGTAATAATTCCACTAGGATTAGTAAAATTAATAAGCCAGGCATCAGGACATAATACCTTCATGTCATCTACAATATCTTTTATAACAGGAATTGTTCTAAATGCCTTAAACATTCCACCTGCACCATTGGTTTCTTGACCTAACATTCCATGTAGTAATGGTATTCTTTCATCTTTAATTCTTGCATCCAATAGTCCTACTCTAAATTGTGTAGTAACAAAATCAGCACCTGCTAATGCCTCTTTTCTATTTAGTGTTGTGATTACCTTTACATTATATGGAGTTGCATCCCACATACGCTGTGCCAATTCTCCAACTATTTCTAACTTTTCTTTTCCATCTTCAATATCAACTAACCATATTTCACTTATTGGTAGTTCATCATATCGCTTAATAAAACCTTCTATCAATTCTGGTGTATAACTACTCCCACCACCAATTGTTACAATTTTTATAGATCCTTTCATATTTTCCCTCCTATTCACTTGTTATACTTATAATATACTTATTGAAATTACATCCTTCAATGGAATAAGGCTATTCTGGTTCTTTTTTCTGAAAAATCTCATTAGACAGCATATTATATTGAAACTTTTTGATATTCTTAAATAAT
>JAJXYA010000049.1 GCA_021780795.1 Bacillota bacterium
CTGTTATATGATGTCTTTTTATATTGCAACTGTATTTGTGTCAATAAATACTAAGGATAGGGCCTTCGGATTTATGATTATGCTTATAGTTTGGGTGGGGGTAAGTTTTGTGCTACCACAACTTGCAGCTAGTCAAAAGGCCTTTGCTTATTCCTTAAATTCAACGGCTCAAACAGTTACGCAATTACCATCAGACACAACAGTTTCAAAAGCTATGGAAATATTTTCACCTACAGTACATTTTCAAAATATAGGTGGAGATTTACTTCAAACTTCTAAGGAAACAGCTAAATTAAATATTCTTAATATAGTGCAAAGTCGCTCTCTAACTTTCTTATATATGATGTTTCCAGGAATCATAATGCTCTTTGCTTGTTACAGAACTTTTTTAAGGGAGGATGGCTAATTTGAAGGGAATAAGAATTGTTATATCCTTTATGATGGCATTTGGACTGTTTTTAGCTATGAAAGTTACTGTAATTGCTGCACCTTCGTTAGAATCAAGTCAAATGGTAGCGGTTGATAGTTTAGAGTCAAAAGGCGTGTCTTCATATAGAATATCGGTGCAAAACACAGATATAAATTCACATAAATATGCCTTATCTTATGAAACTTTACCAAGTGATTTTAAAGCAGAGTTCCTTCATGAAAATAAGGTAACAAAGGAAATCGAAGTAAATGCAAAGGAAACTAATGTTATTTTATTTCAAGTTGATGTACCTATGAGTGTAAAAGCAGGTACAAAAATGATTAAAGTGAATGTTAAAAGGGATGATGGATATACTGAGGCGATACCACTTTCAGTTACTATAAATAGCGATTATTCACTAGGGATAATAAACCAGGTTAAAGGCTTAAATGTAATAAATGGGCAAAGTACAAGTTTTGATATTGAGGTTAAAAACACTGGAAGTAAAATTTTAAACAATATAAGTTTAAAATTAGAACTACCCTATAAGTGGATACTTCAAGGCATGAATCCAGAAAAACTACAATTAAGGCCTGGTGAAATTGGATTATTTAAAGTTCAAATTTCTATTCCAACTTCTGAGAACTCAGGAAATAAATCTATAAAACTATATTCAATTTCAGATAGCATAAGCAGTTCCAAAACTGAAATAGTAATTACAGTGCAAAATAACCCAAATTATTTTTACTTTATAGTAGTTTTTATCATAATAGTTGCTATTGCCACACTACTATATTTCCGTAAAAATGGAAGACGTTAAGGAGGTGAATAGTATGAGTATAACTTTTACAATTGCAATAAAAGAAATAAAGGATGCGCTAAGAAATAAATTATTTTTGATAATACTAGGCCTTTTGTTACTACTTTGCATTGTATCAATAACACTTGGGTCTTTGCAAGTAAGATCATCTATGAATACTTATAATAGTTCAATACAATTGCTAAAGTCTATGGGAAAAACACATTTACCACCAAAACCAGATTTGAATCCTCTTTCTGTATCTAAGGATTTTGTAACCTATCTTGGTATAATTGGCGCACTACTGGCTATAACACTAGGGAATAATTCTATTCTAAAAGAAAGAAAAAGTGGTACACTTAAGCTTTTACTTTCAAGACCCATTTTTCGCGATTCACTTATAAATGGAAAGCTATTAGGCAATATTAGTATTTTAGCTTTAATTTCTATTTTGACATTCCTAATAACATATTTGTCTATGGGAGTAATAGGTGGAGTATTTCTTTCAGGAAATGAAACTCTAAGATTGACAATATTTTTCATTATGGGATTTTTTTACATGGTGGTGTTTCTTTCTTTGGCTGTTACCTTATCACTATTAGCTAATAATGGTAATAAAATGCTCTTGATTACAATAATTTTATGGCTGGTATTTGCATTTATTTTTCCACAGATAGGTAATACTATGGATATGGATAATCAAATGCCTGGTGGATTCTTTACTCAAATGGGAATGACAAGAGATCAAGAGCATAAAGTCCTTGAGAAATTCAAATTATATGAGACTTTGAGAAATGGAATTGAAGAAATGTCGCCTACTAAACACTATGAACGCGTAAGTTTTGCATTACTTGGAGTAAAGCCAGGGTTTGAAAATATGACAGCATGGAATATTTTACAGTTAAAATGGTTTAATCTTATGGGATTAACTGCTCCAAGTATACTACTCTGTATGGCATCATATACGGTTTTCTTAAAACGTGAGGATATATATTAAATAAAAAAATAGGAGGGTTTCATATGAAAATTTTTAATCGCAAGAATTTAATAAGTACAAGTTTAATTGCTATTCTTATAGGTGTAACAGTGCTGGCAGGCTGCTCTACTATCAATGGAAATAAAAGTAGCAAGGTTCCTGCAAATCAAGTGAAAAACAGCGATAAAAGTGATACAGTTACCGGCAAAGATACTGATGGTGACGGAATACCTGATGAAGCAGAAAAATTATTAGGCACAAATCCATATGCTGCAGATTCTAATGGAGATGGAGTATCCGATAAATTAGACAAAAATCCAAACTATACCCCAAATCCAATTAAGGAAACAAAAACAGTGATATTGCCTGTGAAAATTAAAGATATAAGAGTTCAGGATAATGTAAATGCCACGGATCACTTAGAAATAACGTTAAGCAACACAGGGAAAGTGGACTTGAAGAATTTTGATTGCTACTTTACAGAAGTTGACGCTGTAACAAAAGCAAAGGAAGGATATTATGTGAAACTTACAGGTTTTACTTTAGAAACTGGATCTACAAAGACATTACATTTTGATAACAAAAGTGCAGAATTACATTATAATGGTAATATGAATGGTATTTACGGTACATCTAAGAATGAAGTGGTTTTCATGGGACAAATTCATGCAACGGATTATGCTCCTTTAGATTTCTCAGTGAAAAAGGATAAAGGAACTGCTGAAGTAGCAGATTAATACTGGTCTGGAAATTATAAATATTTAAAATAGCTTCATTTATTGGAGCTATTTTTGCCTTTAAAACTGCCTTTATAATCAAATAAGAGGAGTGGGATTATTATGCGGATTTTGTTTGTAGAAGATGAAC
>JAJXYA010000264.1 GCA_021780795.1 Bacillota bacterium
GTATATTATTTCACCCAAGGAATTTTTCATTAAATACACTCCAGGGTTATCTGGCAAAAGCTTTAATTGATATTCAAAATCAAACATTTTTTGCCTCCTTATCTATTTCCCAAGGGCTGTTTTCATTACTCCATTGGCAACCTTAGCAGCTGCTATTCCTCCTTGACCACCATCTTCTACAACTACCGCTACAGCAATTTTAGGATTTTCCATAGGTGCAAAGCCTATAAACCAGGCGTCTGGCGGAGCGTATGCACCATTTACTGTATGGTCGGCAGTACCTGTTTTACCACATACCGTTACACCGCTAATACTTGCATTTACTCCAGTACCGTCTGTAACAACACCTCTCATAAATTCCTTGACTTGATTTGCTATATTTGGTGGTGCTATAGTCCCTATGCTTTTATTGTTAAAGGTAAATACCGTATTACCGCTACTATCTACTACTGAACTTACTAAATGAGGCTCCATCATAACTCCACTATTTGCAATAGTACTTGCCACTAAAGCCATTTGCATCGGTGTTGCAAGTATTGAGGTTTGCCCAATTGCACTTTGTGCTATATCTCCAACCTGATAACTTTTTAAAGTTGGAAACCTACTATTATCAACTACAAACCCATCCGACGGAATATTTCTATTAAAATAAAAGCTTTCAGCTGTTTGTTTTAACTTTGCATTTCCAAGCTCTAAGCCTATAGTTCCAAAAACAACGTTACTAGACTTTATGTATGCATCTTTAAAGCTTATTGGTCCATTAACCTCTCCGTCAAAATTACTTAAAGACTGGGTAGCATTAAAAACTAGCTTACCGTTGTCTTGAAATATTTTGCTTGAAATTCCACTTATATTTTGAAAGGCACTAATAGCCGTTACTGTTTTAAAGGTAGAGCCTGGTGGATATAACCCTGATACAGCTCTGTTTAAAAGCGGTATATTTTTATCTGAATTAATTGAACTCCAGTTTGCTTCTAAAGCACTCTCATTTGGGTCAAAGGAAGGCTTTGAAACCATAGCTAAAACTTCTCCAGTTTGAGGATTTAAAGCTACTACAGCCCCCCTATTATTTCCCAATAAATTATATGCAGTATTTTGAATATTACTATCTAAAGTAGTAATTACACTATCTCCCACTTTATTTTGAGGTTTAGGATTACCCTTTGAAGCAATAAGTTCTTTCAAATACTCAGTAAAAGGTTCTTCTGCTGCTTTTGTAAGATAAGCTTCATATTTAGCTTCAAGGCCGGTTATCCCATATTTAGGGCTTACATATCCTAAAACATGAGCAAAAACTGCACCTTCTGTATAGGTACGTGTTTGTGTCAAGGCATTAACTCTTTTGCTAGTTGCTAAAGCTACTTTGTTTCTATCGTATATAGTTCCTCTTAAAACTTCATTTCGCTTTGCTGCAAGCCTTTGATTATCTGAATTATTTACAATCTTAGGTCCAACAAATATTTCAAAGTATGATACATAAGATATTACTGCAATAAAAAACAATAAAAATATAAACATTACTCTTTTTATGCCTTTAGAAATATCATCCACCCTATCTCCCTCCTTCAGAAATTTTTTGTAATACCCCTAAGGCCATGAAGGTTATTAGCATTGACGTTCCACCTTGACTTACAAGAGGCATAGTTATTCCTGTCAGCGGTATCATATTTGTAACGCCGCCCACAATTACTAGCACTTGAGCACCTATCATAGCGCTATATCCAACAGCAAGCAGTCTAGAAAATTTATCTTCTGTAAAAAGTGCTGCTCTCATGCATCTGTAAAAAAGTAAAAAATACAACAGCATTATGGCAAAACCCATTAATACTCCCATTTCTTCACAAATAACAGAAAAAATAAAATCGCTGGTGTTAACCGGAACAAATCCTGGAAAGCCTAGACCTAGTCCTGTACCAAAAAGCCCACCAGAAGCTATGGAATACATAGACTGTACTACTTGATAGCTTTGATCAGACCTATAAGGCCAAGGATTTTGCCATATCATAACTCTAAGCCTTACGTGAGCAAACAATTTATAGCTTATGAAAGCTCCGATTACAAAAAGTACAAAACCCACTAGTACATATTTTAACTTGCTAGTTGCAATATATAGCATTGTTATTGCTATAGCAAAAAATATTAATGCGGAGCCTAAATCTTTTTGATGCACCATAAACGCTAGACATATCATAACAACTATTGCTGGTTCTATAAGCGTTTTAAAATCATCTTCATAATTTTTTAAGGCTGAAGCTAAGTATGCAATTAAAAATAGTTTGCAAAATTCTGAAGGCTGAAAGCTAAACACACCTAACCTTACCCAGTTTTGAGAGCCAAATTTATCTAACCCGACAAAGGTTGCCATAGCTGCAAACAAAATTGTTCCTCCCAAAAATATATATTTGTACTTATCATACTTTTTTAAATTTGGCATTAAAACAATTATTAATATGTATGAAACTATTCCTGCTGCAAAAAGCATCAACTGTTTTATAGCTTCTGAAGGGCTTATTCTATAAATCATAACAAGACCAATAGATGAAAGCATACAAGCAATTATTAAAATATGCTTATCACCATCAGGATAAAATCTTCTCACGATAAAGTAAGAAACACCCATTAAAACGCAAATTACTGCCCCCATAATTAATGCTTTATAGTCAAAGGGACTTTTAATAATATATAAATTGAAAAAGCATACGAGACAAAACAAATACGTTGCCCTAAGCAGTCTTTTTTCTTCTCTTACACTATCCATATTTTACTCCTATCCTATTACTTTAAAAACCAAAGTGCCAATCTTTATTTCGTCTCCACTTTTTATAATTTCTTTTTCTAAAATTTTATCACCATTTAAAACCGTTCCATTGGTACTATTTAAATCTTGCAATATGTAACTTGTATTTTTTAAGAATATTTTAGCATGATGACTTGATACGTATCCTTCCTTTAAAACTACTGTATTGTCATCTTTTCTTCCGATAGTTACTTCTCTATTTAAAGGTATTACTGAGCCTATTCTTAAAAGACCCTCTGAGCCACATTCAACA
>JAJXYA010000284.1 GCA_021780795.1 Bacillota bacterium
CCACACAAGGTTTCATAAGTGAAAACTTCATCTACAGTACAACCAATGCCTTTTAATTCTTCTACCAAATAAGGTCTAGCATCTTTAGAACGAGGCACCAATATTTTATCTCCCGGCTTTACATACCCCTTCATTTTCTCAAATAAACTTTCAGCAACAAAATGCTCTGCAACTAAATCAGGCATAATTCCTCTAGCTTTAATAGCCTCTGCAGTAGCTGGTCCTATGGCTGCAATTTTGGCCTTCAGCTTTCTAATGTCAAATTCAATCTCCTTTAAGTAATCAAAAAATATATTTACTCCATTTACACTAGTTAAAGTTAAAAAGTCATATTCAGTAAGCTTAGTTTTATAAGGATCTAAGTTAGATGAAGTGTTCTTAAATTCAATGGAATTTATCTCAAGTACTTCTGCTCCTAAATCTATTAGGTTTTCTCTAAGTTCCTTTGATTGAGCTTTTGAACGAGTTATACAAATATTCTTTCCGAATAATGGTTTCTTCTCATACCAATTAAACTTCTCGTTAAACTTAATTACTTCTCCAACTACAATAATGCAAGGGGAGGATATTTGTGATTTTTGTACCTTAAGTAAAATATCTTCTAAAGTCCCCACTACCTTCTTCTGCTTTGAAGTAGTTCCTTTCATTATCACCGCACAAGGAGTATTCTTATTTTTTCCATTAGCTATAAGACTTTCTGTAATCTTTTCTAGGTTTTTAAATCCCATCATAAAAACCAAAGTTCCTTGAAGTCTTGCTACTGCATCAAAGTCAATATTAAGTTTCTCTGCCGTCATTGCGGTAAATATATGGAAACTTTGAGCTATAGCTCTGTGAGTTATAGGTATCCCAGCATAATTTAACACAGAAATTGGTGATGTAATTCCTGGTATAACCTCAAACTCAATATTTTCTTCAATAAGTGCCAAAGCTTCCTCTCCGCCTCTTCCAAATACAAAGGGATCTCCCCCCTTAACTCTTCCAACTACATGGCCTTTTTTAGCCAATTCTACAAGCATGTCATTAATTTCTTCCTGGGTTTTATAATGACATCCTGGCTCTTTTCCGCAATAGTATATTTCACAATCTGTATTTAAATATTTAAGTACACTAGTGCTGGCTAACCTATCGTACATAACTGCTGTACATTTCCCTAACATTCTTATGGCCTTTAGGGTTATTAGTTCCTCATCTCCTGGACCGACTCCCATTAAATAAACCTTTCCCATTGGTTTCCCCTTTCTGTTTTTCAGTTATATAAATCTCATTACAAGTCTTTATTTATCGTAAGCTATAGCTCTTAATTATTTTCTAAAATCTTTCTAGCAAGAGCTATACCTAGCTCCTTATAAGCACTTTTATCTCCTGAGTGTTGCTTTTTAACAATCTTTCCATCAACTTCGTATATTCCAAGCATGTGCATAGTTTCATCTTCAAGATATGCATATGCTCCTATGCAAGCATGACAATCTCCATGAAGAGTTGCCATAAAGCTTCTTTCAGCATCTACACAAATTCTAGCCTCATAACAGTCTAATTTTTTAAGCATCTCTATTCGCGGATGGGTTTTAACCATTTCAATACCTAATGCACCTTGGGCTACTGCTGGCACCATCTCAGTTGGTTCAAAATAATCAGTAATTATATTCTCCATATCCAGTCTTTTTAGTCCTGCCGCTGCAAGTATTATGCCATCTAGATTTTCCTTTTCTATTTTTGCTATTCTAGTTTGGACATTCCCTCTAATAGGTACAATTTCTATATCCGGTCTTAGTAACTTAATTTGAGTACCCCGCCTTATACTGCTGGTACCTATTCTTGCACCCTTTGGTAAATCATAAAAGCTAATGTTGTTAAAGGCAACAAATGCATCTCTAACATCTTCCCTAACTGGGATAGCAACTATTTCAAATTCCTCTGGTATGTCATAGGGTACATCTTTCATACTATGCACTGCAATATCCGCTCTTTCCTCGAGCATTGCAATCTCTATTTCCTTTACAAAAAGCCCTTTCCCACCTATTTTATCTAAAGTAACATCTAATATTTTATCTCCCTTTGTTTCAATAAGTACCTTTTCACCATCAAGATTTAATTTTTCTTTAAGCATATCCATAACTGTATTTGCTTGTACTTGTGCAAGCTCACTTCTTCTAGTGCCTATATTAATTTTCAAAGCCCATGCCTCCTCAAACTTTTAACCTTCAACTCTCAATTTTCAATTCTCCACTGCAACAATTTCAGCTCCGTAAAACATTTCTAAAACTATATTTTGTACTCCCTTAGTATAAAAAAAGTAGAAATCTTCACTACATACAAAATTCATAATTTCTTTTTTTTCACTGGTTTTCTTTATCATATTTCTTATGCTAGAAGTATAGTCTATAAAATCAGTATACTCCTCGAGTTTATCTTCTATAATTTTTGACATGAAAAGTGCTGTTTTGGGGCTACTGTTTTTAGTATGTAATGCAAATTTCATATTTGTTGTATTCTTTTGAACCGGGGTTACAAATAATCCTTCTTTATAATCTGTGCAATGTACATATAGTTTACATTGCTTATCACAGTATGATTTTATATCTTCATTTGTCTCTTTGCTATCTGTAGCAATAATAACAATATGATTCTTATCTACATAACTTTCATCATATTTATCTTTTCTTAATTTTACATTGGAAAGATTTTTCAAGGCTTCAAAGTCAGGACAAAATTCTTTTGACACCACTGTAATATTGCACCCTTCCCTTGAAAAAGTTCTACATTTTATTAAAGCTGCTTCTCCTCCACCCACAATAAGTATATTAACCTTATTAGATAGCAGTGAAATCATGGTATAATTTAAAGCTGAAAAATCCTGCTTATTATGTCCACACATTCCTTAGACCTACCCTTCAAATGCTCCTCCTTTAAGACTTCTATAGCTTTGTTTACATAAGCATCAGAAGTACTCTTCAAAAGTAACTCTGCTAATTTTTCATTATCCTTAGTCTCTTTTTTATGTTTAAAAGTCTCTAGTCTTTCTTTGTAAACATCCTCACCATTGTG
>JAJXYA010000152.1 GCA_021780795.1 Bacillota bacterium
CGGTAGCATTTTGTTATATGTAGTTTTAACCACTACACTTTGAATAAAGTCTTTTTCAATTAACTTTTAATTAGTTTTGCAATATAAGAACATTGTGAATTTAAACCACTTTTAATTATGTTCATTTTCTCCCAATATTTTTCTTCCATTCATTTTCCATTGCTTTTGGAACCATACACTGTTTATATTCTTCAATCCAACCATCATGATACATTCCGTACATATCACCCTTATAAAGATTAAAAATATACTGTCCTCGTTTCAATGGGGATGTATAGTATTTAAAATGCAATTCTGCTGACTTCTTGCATATTTCACCTATTGTCATTTTTGTAGTACACTTAATTATTGTATCTGCACTTGTAAAATAAGACAATATTTCATTTCCCTCATAATCATTCAAAACCCACACAACATTGTTACCAGATACAGATGCCAGAAAATGATTTTCTTTTACCTTCTCAAGTAACCTTTCCCAAGAATCGTTCAAATCAAATTCCACTTCTTTTCTATTATCATTCATATCATCTGCCATACATACACTATCTCGTGAGAATTTAATAATAGTTTCATTTATACCCAAAAACATCACCCCTATTATATAATAGCTTTTGCTTTGCACTATGAATAGATTTGTATTCTGAAGTTGTACCTAATAAAACCTATTTATTGTACGAACAAATTCTACATGTTTTTCACTACACATTTAAACAATAACCTAAATAATCTTTTGAAAATATTCTACTAATATATCTGCCTTATCCATTGTTTCAAGTATTGGATTATTCCAATCTGAATTTGCTTCTAAATATGCTCTTGACCAATTATGAATATTAATATCCTTAAAATTATATTTATCGCATTTATCACTTATCTTTTTATAATAGTTAAAAATATCTTTTTCAACTCCACCAAATTGTGCTTGTATTTCAAAATATGAAAGAATTTGATTTAATAACTCTTTTAGTTTCTGTTCATCATTCATTTTTAATTACCTACCTCACGTTATTACAAAGTATATTGTCTTTCGTAATATGAATAGGTTTGGATTCAGAAGTTGAGCCGATAAAAACTATCATCATAAGAATATACTTAAATGATGATAGCCACTAAAATTGCTCAATTTCTGAAACAAGCTATAGAACGATGCCGCGTCGGCACTACTATGGGGATTCAATCTTCCCTATCTTTCTAAATGTAGGTGCAATATTAATATTATTAGATATAGTTTCCACAAATGCATATAAAAACCTTCAAGATTCTAGTTATTTTCTAAAAATAGATAGACTTTCCCCCTCCCCAAATTAAACATTCTATTACATTTTATTTTTTTCTCCTGGTGGAGAATTATTCTTGCGGTTTAGCTTCTCTTTTGTTATCATTTTTCCCTTGCAGCAGCAAGAACAAATATTTATATCTATCCCTGTCAACTTAAGAAGAAGCTCAGAAGCATTCAATTTAGCTTCTGATTTTTGTTTTGTATTTTGCACCACACCTAAAAGTTTTTTGCATTTTAGAAGCTTAGTTGACCTATTTTTATTACTTAAAATTCCGTAGTGTCTAACTTTAACAAACTTTCTTGGTAACACATGCATGAGAAATCTTCTAATAAATTCCTCTACAGTAAGGGTCATAAATTTTTCTTTATTATGGTCTTTATAATCTCTCCATTTAAATGTTACATATCCATTTTCTAAATTTATAATCCTATGATTAGATATAGCCACTCTATGAGTATATCTACCAAGGTACTCAAGCACGTGCTCCGCACTACCAAAAGGAGGCTTACAGTATACAATCCATTCTTTTTTATATAACTTATCTATGTAACTCTGAAATATATGTTTTTTTAGGAGTTCCTCAATTCCAGAAGTATATTTAAGTGCATTACTATAATAAGCTTTTTTAAGATAAAACAAGAATTTACCTCTAAACTTTCTTGACATCACTTTCACTGGAATAAAAAAATCCTTCTTTGAATTTACCCATCTGTTATTATCAAAAGTTAATCCACCACTTGGAACTATACAATGTACATGGGGATGATTCATAAGGTTTTGACCCCAAGTATGAAGAATTGTCATAAATCCAATTTGGGCTCCTAAATACTTTTTATCTCTTGAAAGTTCGAGTAGTGTTTCAGAAACAGCTTTGAAGAAAATAGAATACATTTCTTTTTGGTTTGTAAGCGTTATATAGTTAAGTTCTTCAGGTATAGTGAAAACTACATGAAAATATCCTACGGATAATAAATCTTCTTTTCTTTTTTCAAGCCATCTTTCTTTAGCTAAAGTTTGACATTTAGGACAATGCCTGTTTCGGCAAGAATTATAAGAAATTCTTATGTGACCACATTCATCACACTCATCTGCATGCCCACCAAGCTCTGCTGTTCTACATGTTTCAATAGAAATCATAGTTTTTGAGATATGTAATGGTAGTTTATGATTTTTTCTATATTCATCACCAAATTGATTGAATATATCTTGAATCTCAATCATCTTGTTCACCTAAAAGTATATCTAATGGACTCTTTATGTTAAGTAAATCCATCCTCCTCAGATGCAAATAAATAGTGGTAGTAGTTATTCGAGTATGTCCTAAAAGTCTTTGAATATAACAAATATCTGTGCCTGCATCCAATAAATGAGTTGCGAAACTGTGCCTCAATGTATGCACTGTTACATTTTTAGTAATTTTAGTTTTTTCTAAAGACTGTTCTAGCATTTTTTGAACACTACGTGAAGTTATAGCATCTGTGCGGTACCTACCAGAAAATAAATATTCTTCAGGATGGTATCTTTTCCAATACTCTCTGAGTATTTCAAGGTTTGCTTTTGATAGCAATGAATATCTATCTTTTTTACCTTTACCCTGTCTTATTAATATTTGCATATTTTTACTATCAATATCTGTAATTTTCAGGTTGCAAACCTCACTAACCCTTAATCCTGCGGAGTAAACCGTCATGAGAATTGCCTTATGCTTAAGGTTTTCAGTAACATCAAAAATAGACTTAACTTCTTGGGGAGATAACACCG
>JAJXYA010000111.1 GCA_021780795.1 Bacillota bacterium
ATATGGTTTTTATGTATTTACTCATTTTTTCTGGAGTATCTGCCACACCATCTCTTATTCCTTCAATGTACCCTTTTATTGCAGTAATAGGTGTTTTTAAGTCATGAGAAATATTAGAAATAAGTTCTTTTCTATTTTCTTCATATTGAAGCTGCACTTCTATAGATTCTTTTAATCTTGCCCTCATCTCCTCAAAGGCAGTGCACACTTCACCTATTTCATCCTTAGAATTGGTTTCAATTTTAAAATTTAAATTTCCTTCCTTAATTTCATTTGCCGAAGACTTTAATTTATATAGTGGTTTTATGATACTTCTAGCTACAATAAAAGTCAGTGTTCCATTAGTTGCAATAAGTATTATAATAATGAAAATGCTAATGGTAATATGGAGCTTATTAAAGGCCTTTTTCAAAGGTTCTACATTAGTAGCTAAAAACACACTTCCGCTTCCCTTATCACTGAAATAAAAATCTTGCTGACTTATAATCAACCCTATTTTTGCGTTTCTAAAGGGTACAGTTAAATCTTTTACGTAATCTCCAAATTTAGGAAGATACTCCTTAGTATTAAAATCACTTAGGGTGGAACTAGAATATAATATTTGGTTATTTTTTCTTACAATGATACCAGAATTTAATGTCTCCAATTTCTTTTCTAAATTTTTTAAATAAACTTCATTTTGGAAGTTTTCTGGGCTTTGAATGGAAGTTAATTTAATGTTTGAAAACAATTTATCCCTTTCCTCTATGGTCTTGCCCAAAGGATACATTTGAGACTTAATATCATAGGCCTTTTGGGCATCAGTAAAGTAATAGAATCCTGCTAGTAAGGCTACCATTACCGTTAATATTATGGGTACAATAAGCATAGCAATATATGATAACAATAACCTTACTTTGATAGACATACTTACCTCCTTGTATTCCTTTTGAGAATATAAAAATTATTAGTTCTCAAACCTCAATGTTATTCATATCTAAGGGCATCAATTGGATCTAGTTCTGCTGCTTTCTTAGCAGGGTATATACCAAAGAAAACCCCTACTGCGGAAGAAAATAAAATTGAACCAACTATGGATGTTATAGATATGACTGGTGTTATACCTGCAAAACTCCCGATTATCTCGGCTCCAGCTATTCCTAAAATCATTCCAAGTATACCTCCTATTAAGGATAAAATAACTGATTCAATTAGAAACTGCATTAGTATTATTTTAGTTGTTGCGCCTACTGCCTTTCTTATTCCTATCTCTCTTGTTCTTTCTGTAACTGACACAAGCATTATGTTCATTACACCAATACCACCAACTAGTAGAGATATAGCAGCAACTGCACTTATAAATGCTGTAAATATTCCAAGGACACTATTAATTTGCTCAAGCATTGCCAGCGCATTATCTGCTGAATATATTTCTTTGCCTCTATTATTGTGTCTTGACTCCAACATTTTTATTGTACCATTCCCTACGGATTCGCTATTGTCTTGTGAATCTGCAACCACCGTTATGGAACTTATTTTAAACTCATTGGACTGTAACGTACTTAGAAAGGTTACTGGTGCGGTCACTATAATTGGTTTGCCGGAATTTCTACCATTACCAAAAGGAGAAGATATTCCTTTCTCAACACCTACGATAGTCATCTTTTTCATTAAAGTACCCTGACCTATTTTAATACTTTCACCTACTACATCAGCATAACCAAATAAAGCTATTGCGTCAGTCTCGTCAATTATTCCTACTGCTGATCCTTGTTCATATTCTTTTTCATTAAAATACCTTCCAAAAGTAATCTCTGTGTTATTTATATATGCAAGATCTGGGGAGCCTCCCCTCATATATGCATTCTTACTATCTTTTTCAGAAAAAACGGTACCTTGAAGTTGAAAAGAAGGACTCGCATATTTAATACTCTCAATTTTTTCTTTTATTTGTTTAACATCTTCAAGGCTTATATAATCTGTTGACTGTGCATTTGATCCACTTACCTTAACAGTAACAGATGCTGCTCCTAACTTTGCAAATTCACCTGTAATTGCTGATTGTCCTCCTTGGCCGAGGGATACAATTGTTATAACTGAACTTATACCAATTATTATTCCAAGCATGGTAAGGAAAGCTCGCATTTTATTCGCCTTTATACTTTCTAAGGCTGTTTTTACACTTTCAAATATATTCATACTTTCACTCTCCTTATAAAACAATTCTATGCTTAACCATCGAATCAGATACAATTTCCCCGTCTCTAAATCTTACAATTCTATTTGTATGGTCTGCAATATCATTTTCATGTGTTACCATTAGAATTGTAGCGCCTTCGTTATTCAAATCTTGAAATATCTTCATTATATCCTCTGAGGATTTAGAATCAAGATTTCCAGTGGGCTCATCTGCCATTAAAACTGCGGGTGAATTCACTATTGCTCTTGCTATTGCAGCTCTTTGCTTTTGCCCACCTGATATTTCATTTGGCAAATGCTTTACTCTATCAGAAAGGCCTACTTTTTCAAGGGCATAAAGTGCTTTTTCTTTTCTTTCTTTACCTGGTATACCTGCGTACATCATTGGAAGTTGCACATTTTCAAGTAAGCTAATTCTTGGAATAAGATTAAATGACTGAAACACAAAGCCTATCTCTTTATTTCTAATATAGGCAAGTTCATTGCCACTCAGAATTGAAATGTCTTTTCCATTCAAAATGTACTTACCACTATTCATTTTATCAAGGCATCCAAGTATATTCATCAAAGTAGATTTTCCAGAACCAGAAGCCCCCATTATTGCTGTAAACTCTCCCTTTTCAATTCTTAGATTAATATTTTTTAGGGCTGTGAGTTCAACGTCTCCAGTTTTATATATTTTCACTAGGTCTCTTACCTCTAACATCTATATTCCTCCTTGTTTTCCTCTGGGGTATGTGAGACATTCAAATAAATAATAAGTCAGTATGTTAGTTTATTTCATGTCCTTAAAACATTATTATTTATTTTGCTCAATTGCCTCTTTTACGATTGTGCCTTCTTTAATTGAAGTAGAA
>JAJXYA010000194.1 GCA_021780795.1 Bacillota bacterium
GTATATTATTTTTATTAAAAAACATTATTAGCAATACTCAAAGATATAAGACGTGTTTAAGTTTTAGAAACTTAATCTCTTATATCTTTCTATCAGTATTATCTCTAATTTATTAAAATTTTATTCTCTATGAATTACATCTAAATTTCCAAATTTACTAAATTGTCCAAGCCAAGCAAGTTTGGCAGTTCCTACTGGACCGTTTCTTTGTTTAGCTATTATACATTCCCCAATATTTTTGTCTTCAGTTTCTTTATTGTAATATTCATCTCTATATAGGAACATAACTATATCTGCATCTTGTTCTATAGAACCTGATTCTCTTAAATCTGATAGCATTGGTCGATGATCTGCTCTTTGTTCAGGTGCACGCGATAATTGTGATAGAGCTATTACTGGGCATTCCATTTCTTTAGCTAATGCCTTAATAGATCTAGATATTTCAGATACCTCTTGTTGCCTATTATCACTACCAGCTCCTCCAGACATAAGTTGCAAATAGTCTATAACAATTAAATCTATTCCATACTCTATTTTAAGTCTTCTGCATTTTGATCTCATTTCCATAACAGTCACGCCTGCAGTATCATCTATATAAATTTTGGCTTTTGAAAGCGGTCCCGCTGCCATAGCAATATTCTCCCAATCTTTATCTTCTAAAGTTCCTGTTCTAAGCTTTAACATATCAACATTGGCTTCTGAACAAAGCAATTTATAGGCTAATTGTTCCTTAGACATTTCCAAAGAGAATATCACAACACTTCTATGATCTCTAAGTGCTGCATGTTCTGCTATATTTAAAGCAAATGTTGTTTTTCCCATGGAAGGTCTAGCTGCAATTAATATCATATCCCCACTTTGAAACCCAGAAGTTTTTGCATCTAAGTCAGTAAATCCAGAGCTAACTCCAGTAGTTTCACCTTTATTATTAAAGAGTTTTTCTATTTGCGCAAATCCTCTTTCTAATACATCACTTAAAGGTTCAAAATCCTTTGTTGTTCTCTTTTCAGCTATGTTAAATATTTTCTTTTCTGCAATATCTACAACATCTTCTACTTGACTTTGATTAGTATAACTTTCTTCAATTATTGTAGTTGATGCCTTAATAAGTTTTCTTAAAGTAGACTTATCAGATACAATTTTTATGTATGCACTTAAATTCGCAGTAGTTGGTACAGAAGAACTTAATTCTGTTATATAGGTTACTCCGCCAGCTCTTTCAAGCATATCCGTACTCTTTAAATATTCTAATAAAGTTAACAAATCTACCGCTATATCATTTCTAAACATCTCTAATATAGTTTTATATATTACCTTATGGCCATCTCTATAAAAATCTTCTTCCTCTAAGCCTTCCAACACTTTGGAAATAGCATACTTATCTATAATCATAGATCCTATAACTGATTGTTCCGCTTCTATACTTTGAGGCAAACTTCTCATAACTGATGCATCCAAGCTTTATTCCTCCCTTCTAATTATCGAATGACAATTAATTCTTATACTTTTTCATATGTAATTTAAGTCATTCTAATTCTATCATTTCTTAAACATAAAAAAAAGCCTCCTATTTCTTAAGGAGACTTAATTTTTTTAATATGCCTAACTAAATACAATATCCATAAGTTCTTCTATTGATTCTATAGTTTTAACTTCTATGTCTTCAGTATTTAAAGGAATTTCCTTCTCATTGTCTTTTGGAATTAGAACAAGTTTTATTCCCATTCTTCTAGCTCCATATATTTTTTCAAATATTCCTCCAACCGGTTTAACTTTGCCTTGAAGCGATATTTCTCCTGTAATTGCTATATCTTGCCTTATAGGTTTGTTTAATAATGAGCTTATTATACAAATAGTAATAGCTGCCCCTGCTGAAGGACCATCTATTTTACCCCCGCCAATAACATTAACATGAATATCATAATCTTTAATATCCTTATCTGTTAAGTTTCTAATAACTGATGCAGCATTAAATACAGAATCTTTAGCCATAGATCCTGCTGTATCATTAAATCTAATTACACCAGTTCCTTTTTTCTTTGCTGGGAAAACAGCTGCTTCAATTTCTATTGTAGACCCTAAAAAGCCACTTACACCCAATCCATAAACATGACCTATTTCTTTTTTATTTGTATTTATTAATCTTTCAATTGCAGTATACCGTCCAATTGATATTACCTCATCTAAGTCTGATAATTTTATTTCCAAATTATCTATGAATTCTTTACTACAATGTAATGCATATCCATATGTATCTGTTAATATATTTACCGTTTTTCTGCCTTCAAAGGTATAATTACTAATTTTTTTTGCAACGCCATCTTCTAATCTAACCTTTAGTTTTCTTGCAGCATCCTCTACTATAAGCATTATATCCGATGAAGAAAGAGGTTCAAAATATACTTCTGTACATCTTGATCTTAAAGCTGGGTTAATTTCGCTTGGACTCTTAGTTGTAGCTCCAATCAAAACAAAATCTGCTGGTGCTCCATTGTCAAAAAGATACTTAATATATTTAGGAATCATCTCATCATCTGGGTCATAATATGATGATGAAAATTCAACTCTCTTATCTTCTAAAACCTTTAAAAGTTTATTTTGAAGCATTGAATCTAATTCCCCTATTTCATCTATAAACAATATGCCTCCATGAGCCTGAGTAACTAATCCTGGCTTTGGTTCTGGTATACCAGTTTCGGCCAAATCTCTTTTACTTCCTTGGTATATAGGATCATGTACTGAACCTAATAGTGGATTTGTTATTTCTCTAGGATCCCATCTTAATGTAGTTCCATCAACCTCAACGAATTTTGATTTATCATCAAATGGAGTAAATGAAAGTTTCTTCACTTCATCTAATGCAAGTCTCGCTGCTGTAGTCTTTCCAACTCCCGGTGGTCCATATAATATTATATGTTGTGGGTATGGTGATGAAAGCTTTGATATTAATGATTTAATAGCTCTTTCTTGACCAACTACTTGTTTAAAATCCATTGGTCTTAAAAAACTCATAATATTTTTGCTTATGGTTCT
>JAJXYA010000456.1 GCA_021780795.1 Bacillota bacterium
GAGGTCCTACTAATTCAACTATTTTAAATTGTATTAATCCTGCATTTACTAAAACTATAGATGGAAGTGTTGTAAATAAAATAAATGATGCCAATATTACTAACATTACTAGTGGTGTCTTTTGTTCTTGTTTATTTTCCATTTTTATTTTCCCCCTGTTTAATATATTGATTTAGAAAAACGTTTACACGAATAATAAAATTATGCCTTTATTTATTAAAAAGTTATCCTCCCTTCATAACCCAATCTCCTCTCAAATAAAATTTTTATCAGCTGACTCCCCTCCCAGCTTATTATGAGTGGGCGATAACTGCTGTCTCGCCCATGAACAAAATTGTATTTTAATATACTTATTTATTTAATATCCATTTAATAGCCTTCTCTATATACTCATCCCAAAACTTCCAATCATGTACTCCAGGTCCTTCTTCATAAGTGTGATCTACTCCCTCTGCCACTAGAAAATCTCTAAAATTATGATTATTCTTAAGTAATGAATCCTCTGTTCCGCAGGCCATATATATTCTAGGCATGACTCCATTTTCTTTTTTAATTATTCTAATAAGTTCTTCTGGGTTTTTGTCGCTTTCTTTCAATTTAGTTAAATCACCAAATATTTCTTTATAATAGCTTGGCCTATCAAATTCAAATGGATTTTCTTCTTTTGAATTTACAGCTGAATCAATTATTAGTGCAGAAGATAATGCTGCAATAGCACCAAAATTTTTATAATATTTTAGTCCATTTCTTAATGCTCCAAATCCACCCATAGAAAGTCCAGCTATAAAGGTATCTTCTCTCTTATCTGATAATCGAAATATCTTTCGAGTTTCTTTTATTAATTCATTTCCAACATATTCTCCAAAATAACTTCTCCTTGCTTCATTATCAACATAAAATGCATTCTCACCTGAAGGCATGAATACAGCTATATTGTTTTCCTCAGCATATAACTCTATCCTACTTTTGTTTAACCAATCGGTAAAATCACCAAATATACCATGTAATAAATATAAGCTCTTGAAAGGTTTTACTTCCTTTTCTGGTCTACCAGGAAAAATTGCCCCATCTGCTGGTATAATTGCTTTGTACGAAACCTGCCTTGCAAGTGCATTTGAAAAAAAGTTAACATCTATTACTGCCATTTTTTATCACTCCAATTAAATTATTTTAAAGATTTTCTAAACTTTTGCCATTGCTTTCTATAACCTTTTTATACCAATAAAATGACTTTTTCTTAATTCTCTCTAATGTACCCTCACCTTGATTATTTTTATCTACATAAATGAAACCGTATCTCTTTTCCATCTCTCCCCCGGATAAACTTACTAAATCAATAGCACTCCATGGAGTGTAACCAATTAGGTTAATGCCATCATCAATTGCTTCTTTCATTTGTTCAATGTGTTTTCTCAAATACTCAATTCTGTAATCATCTTCTACTGTTTTATTTTCAGTTACCACATCTCTTGCTCCTAATCCATTTTCAACAATCATTATTGGTATTTTGTATCTATCATACACATTATTTAGTACCCACCTTAGACCATCAGGGTCGATTTGCCAGCCCCATTCACTTGCTTTTAAATAAGGATTTTTTAAGCCCACAATTAAGTTTCCAGAAGTTTTATCTTTAGTTTCGTCAACTCCAATACAGTTAGTCATGTAGTAGCTTAATGAATAAAAATCTACTTTACCATTCTTTATGATTTCATAATCTTCTTCCTCGATTAAAATATTGATACCATTATCTCTAAAGTATCTCTTAGCAAAGCCAGGGTATTCACCTCGAACCTGCACATCTGAGCATAACATATTTTTAATTTGATCATGCTGCTGAGCTTTTATTATATCCTTTGGATTGCAAGTGCTTGGATATCCACACATGTAGGCTATCATACATCCTATTTTAAATTCAGAGTTAATGTTATGTCCAAGATTTACTGCTAGTGCACTGGCAACAAATTGATGATGAAGTGCTTGAAATCTTACTTCTTCAGTGTTTTTTTCTTCATCAATAAGTAGTGCTCCGGCTGTTAATGCTCCAAATGGAACTATAAGGCAATTTATTTCATTAAAAGTTATCCAATACTTAACTTTATTTTTGTATCTATTGAAGATTGTTTCACAATATTTAATATAAAAATCTATTAGTTTTCTATTTGTCCATCCACCATAGTTAATTGCTAGTGCTAGTGGAGGCTCATAATGAGATATAGTAACTATAGGCTCAATATTATACTTTTTTAATTCTTCAAAAACATTATCATAAAATTTTAATCCTTCTTCGTTTGGGACTTCATCATCTCCGTTTGGAAATATTCTAGACCATGCTATTGATACTCTTAAACACTTAAGCTTCATTTCTGAGAGCATTTTAATGTCTTCCTTGTATCTATGATAAAAGTCACTTGCTTCGTGGCTAGGATAATAATATTTATCTATGTCTATTTCTGGTGTTGTTAATCTTAAAAAACCATCTTTTTCATTTGTAATAATATCTAAAACCGAAGGTCCTTTTCCCCCTTTATTCCAACCGCCTTCAATTTGGTTTGCTGCACTTGCAGCTCCCCAAAGGAAGTTTTCTGAAAATTCATTTACTGCCATACCTTACCTCCTGCTAAATTATTTTTAAAATATCTTCCATAAATTTTACGTTTCCTGATTTTATTTTAATAACATCTTTATATATACTTGAATTACTTACTGTAAGCATTGTAGTAGTATCATAACCCTCTTTTTCAATGGCATCTTTATGGAATTTTACCATCAGATCACCTTTTTTAACTTCATCATCTACTTTTACAAATACTTCAAAGTGACTTCCATTAAGCTTAACCGTATCGATTCCAATATGAATTAATAATTCTACTCCATCATTTGATGTTATTCCAATTGCATGCTTACTTGGAAATACCATAGTTACCTTGCCATCCACAGGTGACTTTACTTCATTACTATTTGGAATGATAGCTACTCCTTTTCCTGCTAATTCCTTAGAAAACACTTCATCATTAACTTCACTAAGTTCTT
>JAJXYA010000287.1 GCA_021780795.1 Bacillota bacterium
TTCTTAAGCCACTCATAATCAGTGTACCCTCATCCATTCCTTCTGGCCTTTCATGTGCTTGTCTTATTGTAATAGCAGGAAATTTAAGAATGGAAGACTCCTCAGTAATAGTTCCACTATCAGATATAACACAAAAAGCATTTTGCTGAAGTTTTATATAATCGGCAAAACCAAGAGGTTTTAAAAACTCAACTTCCTGTTCAAACTTAAAGTTTTCTTTATCTAGGTATTTACGTGTACGAGGATGAGTAGAAACAATAATACGTTTATTATATTTTTTAGCTATAGAATTTATAGAATCTACAAGATCAATAAAATTCTGTTCTGAATCAACATTTTCTTCCCTATGCATGCTTAATACAAAATAGTCTTTTTTTTGCAAATTCAACCGTTCCAAAACATTACTATTTTCAATGGATCCTGCTTGCCTATTTAGTACTTCCTTCATACTTGAACCCGTCTTAATAATAGTTTCAGGTGGAATTCCATCGGCTATTAAGTAGCGTCTAGCATGTTCAGTAAGCGTCATATTTATATCGCTTAGATTATCAACAATCTTTCGATTTATTTCTTCTGGTACACGTTGGTCGAAGCATCGATTTCCTGCTTCCATATGGAAAATGGGAATTTTATTTCTCTTTGCTGATATTACTGCCAAACATGAGTTGGTATCCCCATATAACAAAACAGCATCTGGTTTGTTAGTTTTAAAAAGTTCATCTGTCTTTATTATAACGTTACCGATTGTTTCAGCAGCACCATTACCAGCCACCTCAAGAAAAATATCTGGCTTTCTAATTCCCATCTCACTAAAAAATATCTCATTTAATTCATAATCGTAATTTTGTCCTGTATGGACAAGAATATGTTCTGTATATTTATCAAGTTCCTCAATTACACAGCTTAACTTTATTATTTCTGGACGAGTTCCTACAATTGTCATAACTCTCATGTTAACATCCCTCGCCATATGATTTTGACTTTAGTTCATTCTTAATGTAATCAAGCGTTAATAAAAGCTCAACTACTTCTTTTTTATTAAGTATCTTTGTATTATGTGAATTATAATCGTCGGCCTCGGTAATTACTTTTTCTCCAGAAATAAAATATTTAGTATAGTTCAAATCACGATCATCTATTGGAACTAAATAATACTTTTCCAAATCAATTGCCCTTACTTTTTCTTCCCTTGTCAGTAAAGTCTCATAAAGTTTTTCTCCATGTCTTGTTCCTATAGAATTTATCTTATTATTTGCATTAAACACTTCAAGCATAGCCGATGCTAAATCACCAACTGTGCACGATGGAGATTTTTGAACAAATAACTCTCCTCCTTTTGCATTTTCAAATGCAAATAGAACCAAGTCAACAGCTTCATCTAAAGACATCATGAATCTAGTCATATTAGAATCAGTTATGGTTAAATCCTGGTTTGTTTTAATTTGTTTAGCAAAAAGAGGTATAACTGATCCTCTTGATGCCATAACGTTGCCATATCTAGTAATTGCTATAATAGTACCTTTGTTATATCCCACCCTTGATTCGGAGGTTGCAATTTTTTCCATCATACCCTTTGACATACCCATAGCATTTATAGGGTACACAGCTTTATCCGTGCTTAAACATATTACTTTTTTAACTCCACTTTCAATTGCGGCATCCAGTACATTTTTAGTTCCTAGAACGTTAGTTCTCACAGCTTCAAGAGGAAAAAATTCACAGGATGGTACTTGCTTTAATGCAGCTGCATGAAACACATAATCAACACCTTGCATAGCTGATTTTATACTGGAGTATTCACGAACATCGCCAATAATAAACTTAATTTTGTTATTCTTGTACTCATTACGCATATCATCTTGTTTTTTCTCATCACGGCTGAAAATTCTTATTTCACCTATATCACTCGATAGAAATCTCCTCAAAACAGCATTCCCAAATGAACCTGTACCACCAGTTATTAATAATGTTTTGTCCTTAAACATTTTCATCACGTCCTTCGTTATTTTCTCGAATTATCTCATAATTTTAGATTTTACTTTATATGCAATTTTTAAAGCCTTCCATCCATGTGAATTATGTATTTTATTTAATTCTTCCTCTTTAATCTGTAATCTCTGATTTTGATTTTCTAATTGTGCTTTATTATCTAACAGTTCTTTATTCTCATTTAACAGTTCTGTTTTTTCATTTAACAATTCTTCATATTTAATCTGCAGTTCAGAATTTGCACTCTTAATATTCAAAAACTGTTTTTCTAACTCTGAATTTACAACTTCAATATTTAAATATCGATTTTCCAAATCTAAATTTGCATCCTTAATATTCATATGTTGGCCTTCCAACTCTGAATATAACTTTTTTAAATTTAGATTATATTGCCTTAAATCTTCTATTATCATATTATTAGTTTGATAAATATTTGATTTTTCTAAAACAATAGAATCTAGCATTACATGGTCAATTTCTGAATTGCTGCAAACGGCAATAATGTTTTGGGCATTGTCGTAATTCTTATCTTTACTCAAAACTAATTCAACACTGTTGGCTTTTTTCGAATTCATAATAAGTGCTACTTCATTTCTTTGATAAAAAAACTTTATGTTACTAAAGTAATTCTTTAAGAAAATATGAAATTCTTCTATATAGAATTCTTTTACATGAAACTCATTCTTATACTTCCAAACCTTCCAAGCAAAATCAGTAGCTATAGCCTTGTTGGGTGAAGAAACAATTAAAATTCCATCATCTTTCAGAACGCGTTTTGTCTCAATTAAAAAAGCTTTCTGAATTTCAATATCCACATGTTCAATAGCTTCAAAGCTCACTATTATATCTACGCTTTTATCTTGTATATTCAGATTCTCCATAGAGCAACACATAAAATTCAAATTATCTCTTTTGTATTTTGATGAAGCATGATTTATTGTCTCTTCGCTAATGTCAATTCCATAGACCATAGCTGCATCCTTTGCCATGAGATCTGAACCGTAACCCTCACCACATGCAATATCAATCACAACTTTGCCTT
>JAJXYA010000351.1 GCA_021780795.1 Bacillota bacterium
TTCTTAACTTTTGTGAAGGTGTTGCTCAGGCTATGTTTTGGGTAACTAATCAAATAATGAAGGTTGCACCCTTTGGTGTATTTGCATTAATAGGAATAACAGTTTCGAAATTTGGTCTTGCTGCGTTAATTCCACTTGCCAAATTAGCTTTAACTACTTACGGTGCTATGATATTTTTTGTGATAGTTGTATTAGGCCTGGTGGCTAAAATGGTTAATGTAAATATATTTTCCTTTGTAAAACTTTTAAAGGAGGAATTAATTCTGGCATATAGTACTGCTAGCTCTGAAGCAGTTTTACCAAAACTTATGCAGAAGATGGAGAAGTTCGGTTGCCCAAAGGCGATATCATCCTTTGTTATACCAACAGGATATTCATTTAATCTAGATGGATCCACTTTATATCAAGCTATAGCAGCGATTTTCATTGCACAATTATATGGAATTCACTTACCATTGCTTACACAAATAAATCTTGTGGTTGTATTAATGCTTACTTCAAAAGGTATAGCAGGGGTTCCAGGAGTATCCTTTGTAGTACTTTTAGCTACCTTAGGTTCTGTAGGTATTCCAGTAGAAGGATTAGCCTTCATAGCAGGTATAGATCGTATCTTAGATATGGCAAGAACTGCGGTAAATGTAGTTGGTAATTCACTTGCTTGTGTGGTTATATCCAAATGGGAAGGTGAATATAATCCTATAAAAGGAAATGAGTATATGGAATCAATAAATAAAATTGCAGTAAATAGCTAGGGTAATTGTGACTTGAGAAAAACAGTAAATTAATTAGTTTGAATTTAGATGAGCATCAGTGGCTGTAGAAATGGCTACTGATGCTTATTTTGTTTTAGGGACTAGACCTATAAAATATTGAAACTATATTTCTTTTATTGACAATAGTTTTTAAAAAAGCATAACGTGAGCAAGGTTCATATTAATGTGTAGTGAATATGATAATACAGATACTAGTTTAGTTGATGTAGCTTAGGAGAATGGTGCCTTTAGGGGCACTATTTTTTTGTGCTCATTTATTTAAACTAAAAAGGGCTATTAACTCCATAAGTATTAGTAGAAAGAGTGAAGGGCAAAAGAGAAAGAAATAGTTATGATATATAAAGAGCTAAAAATTATTATAAGTAAAACTTCAAAGGCTATTGATAAGGTATATTATGATGGTAAAATAAATATAGAAGATTATAATGAGATTTCTAATGAGATGAATATTATTATTGAAAATTTGAATTCTTATTTTGCAGACATGTACGGAAAATATGGAGATATAGAGAAATGTTTTTAGCATTATATGGTTTGTTCCAGAATTCAAGGGCGCAGAAAATATGGTATGATTTCTAACTTAGAAAGAACTTTATAAGGAATGGAGAAAAGGATATGAAAGTGATATTTGAATTTAAGGATAGCAGCGGAAAAGTACTTACAGATAATAATATAGAAAAGGAATTAACTAATGAGGAAATACTTGTAATACTGAATAGCAAGGAAGTAGATTACCCAGTAAATAATGGATTTTTATTTATTGTTAAGCATTGTATAATTGAGAATTCTACCTATGATATGTTTACAGAACCCTATAAGCTAAAAATAAGTCTTATAGAAAAGGAAAAATAGTTGGGTTACAATACCTTGTTTATGAGAAAACCATAATGATGGATATGCAAAAAATTAAAATATTGATAAAAGATGACAAAATTAGTGTGGATTATAATGGGAATTTTACTAGTTTATAATACAATTACTACAGGCAAGAATAGATTTTTAAAAGGAAGGTATATATAGTGAATGAAAATAATATTGCAATCGGTAAAAAATATAGACATTTTAAAGGGAATGAGTATTTAGTGCTTCATGTAGCAAAGCATTCAGAAACTCTTGAGGATATGGTGGTTTATCAGGCTCTCTATGGAGAAAGAGGAATATGGGTTAGACCATTAAGCATGTTTTTAGGGGAAAAAGAAGTTGATGGTAAGATGATAAGTAGATTTGAAGAAATTAAAACGGAATTAGAAATATAAATCCTACTACTGGAAGAAGAGTAAAAGGAACAAGTTTATTGCCTGAATGGCAATGGTAAAGTTATAAACTTGACTAGTAGCAATTTAGAAGCTGTTAGGGCATATTTATGTGATCTTGATATATTTAGGAAAGTTAATATGGAAGAAGGCGATTTTAGCATGAAGTTTTATTGGAGATGTAGATGAAGGACAAATTGCTCTACCTATCAGAAGTATTAAGGACTCATATAAGAGAAATAAGAAAGAACAAAAGACTGTTGCTAAGGAATTTAGGGATGATGGCTTATATGAATATGAGTTTCTACATAATGATAGTGTGTTATGGCTTAAACACTTCATACCTTTAAATAATAGTCCAGATATAAAAGAAGGAATGCTATGTAAATAAAAGTGTAGGGTTCCTTTTTTGCCGTTAAACCATCATCTGCTGACTCTATTTTTTGTAACTGCTCTGCATAGGCTAACCCCATGTCAATGGCATTAGAGAGTGCAATTTTACTCTCCTCTAGTAGTAATTCTCCGTTTAATGTGAGTCCTGGTTTTGAAAGAATAAGTTCTAAAGCCTTTTTTACATCAGTTATTTCAGTATTATTTAATGGGTATTCAGCTACCATAGGAGAACCAATAAATTCTTCGCTTTTAATGTAGGTATAGTTAGATTCTATTTCACAAAAGAAACCAAAGGGTACTTCGCATTTTTCTGCAATTCTATTTAAAAGTATGTAGTTTGGATATATCCTTCCATTTTCAATGTCGCCAATATAACCTCTTGAAAGTTCTAAATCCTTTGCTAGCATAGTTTGAGTATATTTCTTTCTGAGTTTCTGAGACTTTTTTTCACGAGCTTTCTTAATTAATAGACCCATTTCTTTTTTAGATAATATCATAAAGACCCCTCCACGCAGTGTATGTAGAATTTATATTACTAAAGTTATTATTAATTTCCTCTTCCCAGGGCTCTAAAAAGCCTTCCTCAAAAAAATACGTGGGTTTACC
>JAJXYA010000136.1 GCA_021780795.1 Bacillota bacterium
TCTATAAATGTAGTAAAGCATTATGGTCAAGGCTTAGCACCATATTTTATATCCTTGTCATTATGGATAGGTGCACTTTTTGCAAGTCTAATCCTTTCAGTTACTAAAAAGTTAAAATTATTTAAAGGTAAGATTTTAAATAATTTTGCAATAAGAGTTTTGTTAGGTTCAATATATGTTGCCCTACAGTCTATTATTGTAAGTTTTGCTCTTGTAACCGTGTTAAATATTAGTCCGGTTAATGTAACTGCATTTTATTTATTAAATATACTTGTTGCAGTAACCTTCTTTAATGTTATGTTTGGAGTATCAAATGCTATAGGGCTTGCAGGAGCACCAGTTATGTTTGTATTTTTAATAATTCAACTAGGTTCTTCTGCTGGGACTTTCCCAATACAAACAGCACCACAAATATATAGAGTAATTAATTCTGTGATTCCTATGACATATTCCGTTGATTGTTTAAGAATGACTATATCAGGAATAGATTATAGCTTGCTCCTTGGAGATATAAAAATTTTGGTAGGCTTTACATTAGCTTTCTTAGCTATAGGATTCTTTGTTGGAGAAGCTTTTAAACTTATTAAAAATAGAAAAGTGGAAACAAAAGCAGCAAAAGCAGCTTAAAAAAATAGAACCTGTACAGTTCTTATGAAATTAAAACTGTACAGGTTCTATTTACAATAAACATATGTGTAGGTATAATAATACTATAATTTGTAAAGAATCATATACATGAAAGCAAAAGGGGTAAGAAAATGTCTAATGAAATAAGTCCTTCCAATTTTATAAGAAATATTATTATTGATGATTTAAATACTGGAAAATGTAAACAAGTGATAACTCGTTTCCCTCCTGAACCAAACGGGTATTTGCATATTGGTCATGCTAAATCAATAATATTAAACTCTGCTCTTTCAGAAGAGTTTAAAGGGAAATTTAATCTAAGATTTGACGATACAAACCCAATAAAGGAAGATACAGAGTACGTTGAATCTATAAAAGAAGACGTGAAATGGCTAGGCGGTAATTGGGATGGAATATATTTTGCATCTAATTATTTTGATACAATGTATGAAAAGGCTACTCTTTTAATTAAAAAAGGTTTAGCATATGTTTGTGATTTATCACCTGAAGAAATGAGAGAATATAGAGGAACCTTAACTGAAGGTGGAAAAGATAGTCCATATAGAAATAGAACCATTGAAGAAAATCTTCAGTTGTTTGAAAGCATGAAAAATGGAGAATTTAAAGATGGAGAAAAAGTATTAAGAGCAAAAATAGATATGTCTTCTCCAAATATTAATTTAAGAGATCCTATACTATATAGAATAGCTCATACCGAGCATCATAATACAAAAGATAAATAGTGCATTTACCCAATGTATGATTTTGCTCATCCTATTGAAGATGCTATAGAAGGGGTAACACATTCAATATGCACTTTGGAATTTGAGGATCACAGACCACTTTACGATTGGATAGTAAAAGAATGTGAAATGGAATTTGTTCCAAGGCAATTTGAATTTGCAAGATTAAATATAACTAATACTGTTATGAGCAAAAGAAAATTAAAGCAACTTGTAGATGAAAAAATAGTTGATGGATGGGATGATCCTAGAATGCCAACTATTTGTGGCTTAAGAAGAAAGGGTTACACAAAGGAAGCTATAAGAAACTTTTGTAGTGCAATTGGTGTTGCTAAGTCTAATTCAACTGTAGATTCACAAATGCTTGAATATTTTATAAGGGAAGATTTGCAATTAAAAGCACAGGCTGCAATGGCAGTAATGAGACCTTTAAAATTAATTATAACAAATTATCCAGAAGATCAGACAGAATTATTAGAAATTGAAAATAATGCAAATGACGAAGCACAAGGTAAAAGGCTTGTCCCATTTTCAAGGGAACTGTATATAGAAAGAGAAGATTTTATGGAAGTTCCAGTTAAAAAATATTTCAGATTATTTCCTGGAAATGAAGTGAGATTAAAGGGTGGATATTTTGCTAAATGCACAGGCTTTATAAAAGATGAAAATGGAGAGGTAGTAGAGGTACATTGTACTTATGATCCTGATACAAAGTCTGGTTCTGGTTTTACCGGAAGGAAGGTAAAAGCAACAATTCATTGGGTAGAGGCAAAAACAGCGAAAACAGCTGAATTTAGATTGTTTGAACCTTTAATATTAGATGATATAGAAGAAAATGAAGGAAAAAACTTTTTAGAGCAAATAAATCCTAAATCTCTAGAAATACTCCAAGGCTTTATTGAACCTGTAGCTATAGAAAATGCAAAGGTTCAAGATAAATTCCAACTAATAAGAAATGGATTTTTTACTGTAGATTCAAAATATACTACAGAAGAAAAACTTGTATTTAATAGAATTGTATCACTTAAGAGTTCATTTAAAATAGATAAAAAATAGGATAGATACTCTATAAAATTTAATAAAATGAAAGAGGAATTAAGTAGTTGAAGGTATTGTTTCACTCTTAGTTCCTCTTTTATTTTATATAAAGCTATCAAATTAATTTGAATAAGCAGCTTCTAAAAAACCATTTAAACTGGACTGATTTTGGAAAACGCCATCAACAGATAATGCATATATTGAATAGGTAGTGCTACTAAGCATCTTGAAGGTTATGATTGTATAAGCAGGTGAATTGTTATAATAGGCTGTACCTTCTGCTCTTACGTAGTAATTCCCATCAGTTCCTGAGTAAGCACTCCATCGAGGATTTTCTATCATTCCTTGAATTGCCTGCCCCATACTTTTATTTGTATAGTTTCCATAAGTACTGTTTTTAACAACGTTGATGAAGTTTTGAAGCTCAGAATTATTAGAGCTTGAGTTAGAGTTACTGTTAGAATTAGAATTAGAGTTTGAGTTAGAGTTAGAGTTAGAGTTAGAATTAATGTTGTTGTTAGAATTAGAATTAGAATTACTAGTATTGTTAGAATTATTCTTTGAATTACTATTAGAATCAGAACTATTACTTGGGCTAGGATTAAAAGTATTAGGATTCAAATTATTACAAGCCGTTAAAATAAAACAAATAAAAATAATGCAAAGAGGTAAGAATAATTTATTGATTTTCATAAATATTTCCTCCAGCTAAATTATAACCATTTTATATTTTATTCAAGGTGCCTAATATGTGTTACAAGTAAATTTATTATTTACGATAAGTTAAAATTGTATCAATACAGTTTGAGATTATAACATTTGTATTATTGAAAATAATGTCTATAATAAAATTATAAGAATGAAATATGTATTAATTTTATAAATAATAAATATAAGGAGAGTTGATAATATGTTACATAAGAGATTAAAAGCTTTTCCACAAAATTTTTTATGGGGTGCATCCACTTCTGCCTATCAAGTTGAAGGCGCAAATTTAATAGATGGCAAAGGACCATCCTGTCAGGATGTTAAAAAGGTGCCAGAAGGAACTTCAGAATTAGATGTATGTGCAGACCAATATCACCGTTATAAAGAAGATGTTGCTTTAATGGCAGAAATGGGCTTCAAGGTTTATAGATTTTCTATTTCTTGGTCAAGATTAATTCCAGAAGGAACAGGAGAGGTAAATACTAAAGGAGTAGAATATTACAATAATCTCATAAATGAATGCTTAAAGTATGACATAATTCCATTAGTTACAATGTTTCACTTTGATATGCCAGCAGCGCTTGATAAAAGGGGAGGTTGGTCGAAGAGAGAATCTGTTGATTGGTTTGTAAATTTTGCAAAGGTTATGTATGAGAACTTTGGAGATAGGGTTAAGTATTGGTTAACTATAAATGAACAAAACGTATTAACACTAATGGGTGATGTTATCGGAACAACAATGATTCCAGAAGGTTGCACTAATATACAAAAAGAATTATATCAACAAAATCATCATATGCTTCTAGCTCAAGCAAAGGCAATGGCATTATGTCATGAAATGATTAAAGATGCTAAAATTGGACCTGCTCCAAATATTTCTTTAGTATATCCAGCAAGTTGTAAACCGGAAGACAATTTGGCAGCTCAAAATTTGAATGCAATTAGAAATTGGTTATATTTAGATATGGCGGTTTATGGGAAATATAATAATTTAGTTTTGTCGTATTTAGAAGAAATCGATGCAGTTCCAGAAATACAGGAAGGCGATATGGAAATTTTAGCATCAGGAAAACCAGATTTCATTGGTTTCAATTATTACAATACGGCTACGGTACAAGCTAATAATGAAGTAGATGCAAATGAAGGAAAAGGAGATCAGCAAAAGGTTTTTGATGTACCAGGATTATATAAAGGATTTAAAAACCCTAACCTTAAGGCTACAGAGTTTGGCTGGGAGATAGATCCTGAAGGCTTTAGAGCAACAGCACGAGAAATCTATTCAAGATATAGACTGCCTCTTATTGTAACTGAAAATGGTTTAGGAGCTTATGATAAATTAGAAGATGGAAGGGTACATGATCAGTACCGAATCGAATACCTAAGAAAACATATAGAACAACTTCATTTAGCTATAACTGATGGTGTAGACATGATGGGATACTGCCCTTGGTCTGCAATAGATTTAATATCTACTCACGAAGGTATGGTTAAACGTTATGGTTTTATATATGTTGATAGAGAAGAGTTTGATTTAAAGTCTTTAGATAGATATAAAAAGGATTCTTTTTATTGGTATAAGAAAGTTATTAGAACTAATGGAGAAGACTTGACCGATTAATTAATATTGTTAGATTCCAATAATTGTGATACGATATCGAGGCTGGTGACACTTGGTTGAATTCACATGATTGATTCCCTAATGTGCCACATCAGATAAATCTGATGTGGCATTTTTAACTGAATTTGACTTCCTTAAAATCTTGCAATGTATAGAAAATTTGCTCAGTGTCACATATATATTAATATTATTTTGAAATTTTTTGATTATCAAACTTGCAAAATTGAAAATAATATATTAAAATTTTTATGAGTGTACTTTTGTGTAAAAAATTAAATATTATTTAATTATATTAAGGAGGCTTTCACACATAAATGGAATTTGCTAGTATGGATTCTAAAGCTTTAAAGCAGTATAGAGAACAACTTTATAAAAGGTATAAGGATTTTCAAGGTAAAAATTTAAAATACAATATGTCACGGGGTAAGCCTTGTAAAGAACAATTAGATTTATCCATGGAGTTACTTAATATAAAGGAATATGAAAATGAAGATGGACTAGATTGCAGAAATTATGGAATTGTGGACGGTATCCCTGAAGCTAAGAAACTTTTTTCAAAGCTTATAGAAGTTGATGAGGATGAAGTTATAATAGGTGGCAATTCAGCACTTACTATGATTTATGACACATTATCTCGGGCTATGCTATTCGGAGTTTCAGAAAATGCTATACCTTGGAGAAAGCTGCCAAAGGTTAAGTTTTTATGTCCTTGTCCTGGATATGATCGTCATTTTGCAATTTGTGAACTTCTTGGAATCGAAATGATTGTTGTAGATATGAAATCAGATGGTCCTGATATAGACACTATTGAAAAGCTTGTAGCTGAAGATGACACAATAAAAGGAATTATGTGTGTGCCTAAATATAGCAATCCTGATGGAATTACATATTCAGATGAGATTGTAGATAGACTTGCGGCTATGAAAACAAAGGCAAAGGATTTTAGAATTATATGGGACAATGCTTATATTGTTCATCATCTTTCTGAAAATGGAGATAAGTTAAAAAATATTTTGAAAGCTTGTAAAAAAGCAGGAAATGAAAATAGAGTATATATTTTCGCATCGACTTCTAAAATAACTTTTCCTGGCTCTGGAGTGGCGGTTATGGCTTCTAGCAGTGAAAACATTGAGAGAATAAAAAGTAAATTAATTATTCAGATGATAGGCCCTGATAAAATTAATCAGCTAAGGCATGTCAAATTTTTAAAAAGTGTTGAAAATATCGAAGAACATATGAAGAAACATGCTAAAATAATAGGACCAAAGTTTTCGGAAGTTTTAAATATATTAGAGTCTGAACTTGGTGGAAAAGGAATAGCCTTTTGGAACAAACCTAATGGAGGATACTTTATAAGTCTTAATACACTTGATGGATGTGCAAAAAAAATAGTTAAAATGGCTTTAGAAGCAGGTATTACTATGACCCCAGCTGGTTCTACATATCCATATGGAAAGGATCCAAGAGACAGAAATATTAGAATTGCTCCTTCTTTACCTTCTATGGACGAGTTAAAGAATGCTATAGAGATATTTTGCATATGCGTGCAAATAGTAAGTGTTGATAAGCTGTTAAATTCAAGATAATATTTAAGAGGCTGTTTTATTGCAGCCCCTTATTTTTGGTTTATGAAAATATGTTATAATAGTATTAAAAATTTTGTTAAAAGGTTGTGAGTGTGAGTGCTAGTTAACAAAACATTATATAAGTTTATATAATACTCTTGTATTTATACAATGTCTATAATATGATAGATACAAGAGGTGATGTTATGGAATATTATTCTATAGGGAAATTTTCAAAACTAATAGGTAAAAATGCTCAAACATTAAGAGAATGGGATAAAAAAGGTGAGTTGAAACCACATCATATTACTCCTAGTGGGTATAGATATTATTCACAAGAGCAACTCAATCACTTTTTAGGGCTAAAAGGTGTTGTAACTAATACTAAAAAGGTAATTGGATATTGTAGAGTGTCGAGTAATAAGCAAAAAGACGATTTAGTAAGACAAGTTGAGAATGTCAAAACATATATGATTGCTAAAGGATATTCTTTTGATGTTATTACAGACATAGGAAGTGGCATTAACTACAATAAAAAAGGATTAAATCAATTAATAGATATGATAACTAATTCAGAAGTTGAAAAGATAGTAATTCTATATAAAGATAGATTATTAAGATTTGGATTTGAAATCATAGAAAATCTATGTAATAAGTATGGAACTACTATTGAAATTATAGATAATACTGAAAAGATAGAGGAACAGGAATTAGTTCAGGATTTAATTCAAATTGTTACAATTTTTAGTTGTAGATTACAAGGCAAGAGAGCCAATAAGGCTAAAAAGATGATTAAGGAGTTGTTAGAAGATGATAACCTCAATGAAAGTAAGGCTAGAACCAAACAATAAACAAGTTTCCAAATTATTTCAATGCGCAGGCACTGCAAGATTTATTTACAACTGGACTTTAGCAAAGGAAGAAGAAAATTATAAGAATGGTGGTAAATTCATATCTGATAATGAATTAAGAAAGGAAATAACCATCTTAAAGAAAACAGGAGAATTTAAATGGCTTAATGGAGTATCTAACAATGTAGCGAAACAGGCGGTTAAAGATGGTTGTGAAGCTTATAAAAAGTTTTTTAAACATTTAGCGGATAAACCAAAATTCAAGAGTCGAAGGAAGTCAAAACCATCTTTTTACCATGATAATATCAAAATCAAATTTACTGAAACTCATGTTCAGCTAGAAAAGTTAGGAAAAGTGAAGTTATCAGAGTACGGTAGAATACCTATGAATGTTAAATACAATAATCCAAGAATTAGCTTTGATGGTGTATATTGGTACATTTCAATAGGTGTGGAATTTCAGCAAGAACTAGTAGAACTAACTGGCGAAAGTGTAGGAATTGACGTTGGTATTAAAGATTTAGCCATATGCTCCAATAGAGAAAAACCATATAAAAACATTAATAAGACTAAAAAAGTTAAGAAGTTAGAAAAGAAATTGCGTAGATTGCAACGCAAGGTATCTAATAAATACCAATTAAATAAAAGAGGAGGAAGTTACGTTAAAACGAGCAATATTATAAAAATTGAAAGAAGCATTATAAGGTTACACAAAAATCTTGATAATATTAGAACTGATTACAGGCACAAAATAACTACAGAGATAGTGAAAACCAAACCTTCTCGTATAGTTATGGAAACATTGAATGTAAAAGGTATGATGAAAAATAGACATCTATCTAAAGGTATAGCAAAACAAGGATTTTTTGAATTTAAAACTATGATTCAGTATAAAGCTGAAAAGTATGGAATTGAATTTGTAGAAGCAGATAAATGGTATCCATCATCAAAAACTTGTAGTGAATGTGGTCATGTAAAACCTAAACTATCACTATCGGAAAGAACGTTTATATGTGAAGAATGTGGTGTTGTTATAGATAGAGATAAAAATGCTAGTATTAATTTATCAAGATATAAAATAGCATAGTCACTTTAACGAATTATGCTATTGTGTAGGGTGAGTTACATCCGAATTTAAGCCTTTGGAGTGTTACATCAAACGAAAGTAGTTATCCTTTGGGATTGCAAAATCGGACACGTTGAATAAGGAAGTAAATTTAAATTTATATAATGTTATTATAGAGTTTTGTAAAGTTTACGTAACGGAAGGTTAGATGATAAATCAAAATAGTATTACGCTCCTTGTAGGTATAATACTTCTACTGGTAATTGTTATTGTTTTTTTGATGTTTTACATAAAAAAACTTAAAATGCAAAGGGATGAGTTACAGCAAAGTGAGCAAATTTTAAAAACAATTATCAATGGTTTACCAGATTTAATTGGTTATAAAGATAGTGAAGGAAAATGGATAGTTGCCAATGAAGCCTTCTTTAAAATATTTAATACCGATGAAACTATGTTAGGTAAGACTAATTTAGAATTGATGTTTTTTTTACCTGAATTTAAAAAGGAATTAGAAGGCTGTGAAGAAACTGATAAAAAAACTTGGGAAAATAAAAATACTTCCATGTTTGAAGAAAGCTTTCACCAGCTAGATGGTACATTTAGAACTTTTGATGTAGTAAAGGTTCCTATTTTTTATGATTATGGAAACAGAAAAGGCGTTGCTGTTTTAGGGAGAGAAATAACGGAGCGTAAAAAAACGGAGGAACTAAAAAAACAAACGGAGGATAAAGAAAGACAACTGTTAGAATTAAAGCATTATAATGAAATTAGGACAGAATTTTTTGCAAATTTGTCTCATGAGCTTAGAACTCCATTAAATTTAATTATGTCATCAGTTCAGCTTATTCAGAAGTTAAATGAAAATGAAATTAATTGTTTAAATAAATTTAACAAGTATATTAACATAATAAGACAAAATAGCTATAGATTGGTTAAAATTGTGAACAATTTAATCGATATAACTAAAATAGAGGCAGGATATTTAGAACCAAATTTTTATAATGTAAACATAGTTGAAATTGTTGAAAATATAACGCTGTCTATAAATAGTTATGCAGAACAAAAAGAGATATCCTTAATATTTGATACTAATGTTGAAGAGAAGGTTATGAGCTGTGATCCATATATTATTGAAAGAATAATGTTGAATCTTCTTTCTAATGCTGTTAAATTTACTCAAAATGGTGGAACTATCGAAGTCTTTTTAGAAGATAATAATGATTTTATTGAAATTATCGTGAAAGATAATGGGATTGGAATACCTATAGAAAAGCAGTCTTTAATATTTGAACGATTTGTTCAAGTTGATAAATCCCTTTCTAGAAATAGAGAAGGTAGTGGTATAGGATTATCTTTAGTTAAGGCTTTTGTAGAAATACACGGTGGAAAAATTGAAATAGATAATAATTATACTGAAGGAAGTAAATTTATTGTTTGTATTCCTGTAAGAGTGCTAGCTGAAGTTGAAAACGAAAATAATAATTACATATGTCAAAATAAAGATAACAGAGTTCAAATTATTAATGTGGAGTTTTCTGATATTTATTCATAAGATAGGTGGGGAATAAGTTGAATAGTAAATTAAATATTTCAGATAAAGAAAAATATCCAGAAATAGATATTTTTAAATCTAATTGTAGTGGAAAAGTGGTAAGTATAAAACATCCATTTTATCCATTTCAATTAATGAGTGTTATTCAAAGGGTTGAAAATCAAAAGTTATATTTTAAAGTTACAGACAATCTATTAAGTTTAAATGTTTTTTTAGGGGATAGACTAACTTGCAGTATATGCTATGAAGATTATGACTATGTTTTTAATGGTATTATTGGAAATATAAATTATGAGAAGTCAAAAGAAATAGAATTGTGTATAAGCAATGTAAATAAGTATAAAAGTTATAGCAAATGTAAACGTTATATAGTAAATTTTCCTGCATGTTTAACAATATACAATTACAATTTCTACTCTACTGTAAAGAAATTAAGTAAAAGTAGTTTTAGTATATGTTGTAATGAAAATATAAAAATTGGAGATGAATTATATGCAGAAATACATGTTGATAATGAAATACTGCTTCAATCAAAGGCTGAAGTAGTAAGATATACAGTAAACGATGATTACAATGATTATGAAGCCAAATTTATAGATATAAATTTTATTAATAAGATAAAGCTTCAAAATATAATGTTGAGACTGGAAGAAAGCGAGAGTAGTTTTGTAGCTAAAGCTTTAAAATAAGTACTATAAATGAGAAAATTGAAAGAGTTATAAAATAAATATATTACTTGAAGTTATTAATGTTGTATAATAGAAATTAAGGAAAACTTTTTTTATAAAAATAACAGTTAAGAAAAGCCAGTTAAAATTTAATTAGCATAACTTATAAGGGGATGGTTGTGAAATTATGAGTAAAGTATACTTTAAGGCAGTAGATTCTTATAATAAAACAGAAGAAATTAGTGCAGCAGCAGCAGAACTTTTGAAATATTTAACTGAAGAAGAAAATGTGGAGCTTGAAAAGTTTATACCACTTAAGGTGCATTTCGGCGAAAAAGGAAACAGTACATATATAAATTCAAAAAATTATGTTGGAATAATTAACTACCTAAGGGGAAAAAATATAGAAAGTTCATTCATTGAAACCAATGTTCTATATAAAGGGGAGAGGACCACAAAGGAAAAGCACATAAAGTTAGCAAAAGAACATGGTTTTGTAGAGCTTCCAATAATCATCGCTGATGGTGAACATGGTGAGGATTACACTGAAGTTGAAATTAATAAAAAGAATTTTAATAAATGTAAGGTTGGAAAAGAGATAGCAAATAAAAAACAAATAATAGTTATGAGCCATTTTAAAGGCCATGTTTTAGCAGGCTTTGGTGGAGCAATAAAGCAGCTTGGAATGGGCTGTGCATCCAGAGGAGGAAAGCTTGCTCAGCATGCAAATTCTATTCCTAAAATCAGCTCACTTAAATGCAAAGCGTGTAAAGCTTGTGAGGTGAAATGTCCAGAAGGTGCAATTACGGTAATTAATAAAGCTAAAATTGATAAAGACAAGTGTGTAGGATGTGCTTCTTGTATGGCAATATGTCCACATGGTGCAATATCAAATAGTTGGCTTGCTTCTATTTCTAAAAGTTTTAATGAGAGGTTGGCAGAATATGCTTTTGCAGCAGCAAAAGATAAAAACAATATATACATTACTTTTGCTTTTAACATAACAAAAAATTGTGATTGTGAAGGACATAGCATGAAACCCATAGTAAAAGATGTAGGCATTTTTGCCTCAAAGGATCCAGTAGCAATCGATAAGGCTGCTTTAGATACTATAGATAAAGATAATGGTAAAACAGTATTCAAAAGAGGTAGGTATACCTTGGAATATGCGGAAAAAATAGGACTTGGAAGTCAAAATTATGAACTTATAAGGATGGTGTAAAAAGTGAAAAAAATTAATATTGCAAATGGAGAGGTTATTGCATCTGAAATTGCATTAGGCTGTATGAGGATTAATGAACTTACTAAAAATGAAGTTAATACTTTAATTAATACTGCGGTAGAAGAAGGAATAAATTTTTTTGATCATGCAGACATATATGGTGGAGGAAAATCAGAAGAGATTTTTGCTGAAGCATTAAATATGTCAAAGGGTTTAAAAGAAAAAATCATAGTTCAAACCAAATGTGGAATAAGGCAAGGTTTTTATGATTTTTCAAAAGAACATATTTTAAATTCTGTAGATGCTAGTTTAAAACGTTTAAATATAGATTATATAGATGTTCTCTTACTTCACAGACCAGATACATTAATGGAGCCTGAAGAGGTATGTGAAGCATTTTCAAAGCTTCATAACAGCGGTAAAGTAAGAAATTTTGGTGTAAGCAATCAAAATCCAATGCAAATTGAGCTTTTAAATAAATATTTAAATCAAAAAATAATTATAAATCAAATGCAGTTAAGTGTTACCAATACGGGAATGATAGATTCAGGTATTAATGCTAATACTAAAAATAGCCAAGCTATAGATAGAGATGGAAGTATTCTTGAGTATTGTAGATTAAAAGAT
>JAJXYA010000171.1 GCA_021780795.1 Bacillota bacterium
ATGTGCATCTATAAATCCAGGTGCCACATATAAATCTGTACATTCAATCTCCTCTTCCCCCGCGTATTCCCCAATCCCTATAATAGTATCTCCTAATATAGCAATATCGCCTCTATCTATACTTTCGGTAAACACATTAATAAAATTTGCATTCTTTAGCACCAAATCTGCCTTAACCCTTCCCATAGCCGCGTCAATGTTTTTCTTAATTCGCTCCATACCTTACCCCCTTAAAAAATTTGTGTAAGACACCTTTATATTAAATTATTATGGAAAGGGTTGCAGTATTCCTTATTACTAAGTTAAGTGTAAAATTTCTAAGCAAATAAAAAAACACAGCTATTGCTGTGCTCCACTTTCTTCTGTTTTTAACTGTATTCTATTGTACCAATCTACAATTATATAAAATAAACTTACAACATCCTGTTGATTGTATAATAGTATTTTATCCTTTTTCTCTTGTGGCATTCTATTTATATAGTCATCATCTTTTACTATTTTACCAAAGGTTTTAGCTAAATTAGAGCCACTCATCAATTCACTTTCTCTATCAATATCAAATTTCTTCTCTAGAGCTTTAAGCCCAATGCAAGCTCCTTCAGCTTTTTCATAACATTTTTGTAAATCTATCTCCTCAAAATACCCCTCTAGTAAAAAATCTGTTTTATGTGCTTTTAATAAATAGTTTATAACTGTAAAATCGTTGTTTCCTGAAAACGTAACAATATATTTTTTATTGTGTTTCATTTTCATTTCCTCAAAATAATTTTTGGCCAAAGATAAAATTTCTATAGCATCTTTTTTATTTTCTGCCATATATTGAGTAACCTTTAATTCTTTTGAACTTTCATCATAATAGCAACACCCAAAAACTCCAATACAAATAGGCTTTTTGTAAATGTAATGTTCTAAATCAAAAAACAATGCATCTTTAAAGAGTTGTTTATTTCCGTCTATGGCAAGGGAGCTTTCCATTGAAATATCTCCCACCTTAATACTATTAAGTTTTGTAATCACAATATCACTCTTTTCTACTAAGTTTTCTAATAAGCAAAACTGTAAATTTGCACAAATCTAATTTAAAACTCTGCTCTATTTATATGTTATCACAGTTCTACTATTATTCAAAAGTATTTTAAAAAAATTATTAAATTATACCTTGTTTTATATTGACACTAATAGATAATGGTGTTAATATGATATTGAGAATTGTTTTCATTAAGGAGTGATTATTATGAGCATTTATGATTTAAAGCCAGGAGATAAAGCACTAATTCAATCAATTTATGGGGATGAGAAGCTTGCTAAAAGATTGTTAGCATTAGGCTGCATAGAAGGTACTGAAGTAACTTTAAAAGCTACTGCACCTCTAGGGGATCCTATAATTATAAACTTACGTGGTTTTAATTTAGCCATTAGAAAAAAAGATGCTAAAAATATATATATAAAAACGGCATAATTAATATGCAACTAACGACTATAAATGACTAGAAAGAGCAAAACAATGTATAAATTGTTTTGTACTCAAGAAGCATATTAAGGAGGACTTAAAATGATTACTGCTGCTTTATTAGGTAATCCTAATGTTGGTAAAACAACACTATTTAATGCACTTACAGGCTCTAATCAATATGTAGGTAATTGGGCTGGAGTAACTGTAGAGAAAAAAGAAGGTTTTATAGATAATAAAATTAAAATTGTTGACTTACCTGGTATCTATGCCATGGATACTTATTCAAACGAAGAAAAGGTGTCCAAGGAATTTTTACAAAATGGTAATGTGGATGTAATTATAAATATCGTTGATGCGTCAAGTCTTGATAGAAATTTATACCTTACAACTCAATTAAAGCAATTTAACAAACCAATAATTTTAGTATTAAACATGGTAGACGTAGCAATATCTAAAGGTTTAGACATTGATTTTAACCTATTATCACAAAAACTAGGTGTAAAAATAATACCTATAGTAGCTTCAAAAGGTAAGGGAATTTCTGATGTTAAGGATTGTATCCTTAAATGGAATTATATTACTACATCTTCAAATAGTTTAGGATTCAAAGATGAAAAAGAAACTTATGCATACATTGAAGACTTACTAAGATCAAGCACTAATAAAAAAGATGACAGTAAAGTTTCAGTTTCAGAAAAAATAGATAGAATTGTGCTTAATAGAGCACTTGCTTATCCTTTGTTTTTCGGAAGTTTATTTTTAATTTTTATGTTTACCTTCAATTGGGTGGGACAACCTCTGGCTGATCTTTTAGATAGCTTGCTCAATGGCTCTATTGTTCCATTTTTAAGAAATCTACTTGCTAGTAATAGTCCATGGTTTTCTTCTCTATTAATTGATGGTATTGTAGGTGGAGTTGGTTCAGTAATAGTATTCCTACCAGTTATTTTGGCACTATTTTTAGGCATTTCATTTTTAGAAGATAGTGGTTACATGGCAAGAGCCGCTTTTATAATGGATAAGTTAATGAGAAAAATGGGCTTGTCAGGCAAAGCTTTTATTCCTTTAATTGTTGGTTTCGGTTGTTCTGTGCCTGGTATAATGTCTGCTAGAACTCTAGAAAGTGAGAAGGACAGAAAGTTAACTGCACTTTTAGTACCTCTTATGTCCTGCAATGCTAGACTTCCAGTATATGCATTATTTGCATCAGCATTTTTCCCTGGGAGAGAAACAGTAATGGTATTTTCATTATATTTAATGGGTATTACTTTAGCCTTTGGAATTGGTCTACTATTTAAAAACACTTTGTTTAAAAAGGATGAAGAGCCTTTTATTATAGAATTACCTGAATATAAATTACCAGAGCCTAAGAGTTTATTGATTCACACTTGGGAAAAAGGTAAAGGTTTCTTAAAGAAAGCTGGCACTATAATTTTCTCGATTTCCGTAATAGTATGGTTTTTATCAAATTTCAACACTACAGGTATGGTTGATATAAATTCTAGTTTTCTCTCTGCAATCGGAAGATTTATAAATCCATTATTTATACCACTTGGATTTGCGACTTGGC
>JAJXYA010000065.1 GCA_021780795.1 Bacillota bacterium
TGCTTTAATAACTTTTTTATACCAATAGAATGAATCTTTTCTACTCCTAGCCATCGTACCAGTTCCATCATCATGCTTATCTACATATATAAAGCCATAACGCTTTCTCATTTCACCAGTACCAGCACTAACTAAGTCAACACATCCCCAAGTTGTGTAAGCAATAAGGTCAACACCATTATTAACTGCTTTTTCCATTGCCTTAATGTGTTCACGATAATAGTCAATATGATATGGGTCATGAATAGAACCATCCTCTTCAACTGTATCAAAAGCACCTAAACCATTTTCCACTACTAACAATGGTTTTTCATAACGGTCATAAATCATTTCCAAATAGTATTGAAGTCCATCTGGATCTAAAGCCCAGCCCCAATCAGAATAAGTCAAATACTCATTACGTGCTCCAGCCGAAAAATTACCACTTACCATATCTTTTGATTCGTGAGTTGTCACATTGTTTGACATATAGTAAGAAAAAGAATACATATCAACTGTACCATTTTTCAAATCAATTAAGTCTTGCTCTGTAATATCTAATTTCACATTGCGTTCAGCCCATAAACGTTTTGCATATGTTCCATACTTTCCTTTACATTGAACATCTCCACAATAGAATATACCCTTTTCCCAAGTATGACGGTTAAGTAAAATGTCTTTTGGATCGCAAGTCCCTGGATAAAATGTAATTCCACAAATCATACATCCAATCATATTTTCAGAATCTATTTCATGACCAGCTTGTACAGCTCGAGCACTTGCTACAAGCTGATTATGTAGAATTTGATAACCTTCTTGATACATTTCATCTGTAGCCTTACCGCCAAACATTTCTAAAAACATCACAGTGTTATTGATTTCATTAAATGTTAACCAGTATTTAACCAAACCTTTATATTCCTTAAAACAAGTACGCGCAAATCTTTCATAGAATTCAATCAATTTACGATTTTTCCATCCACCATAGTTTTCTTCTAAGTAAAGTGGCGTATCAAAGTGCCAAATTGTAACTAATGGCTCAATGTTATGTTTTTTACACTCTTTAAACACATTACGATAAAATTCAACACCTTTTTCATTTGGAATTTCTTCATCGCCCCTTGGATATAAACGAGACCAAGAAATAGACATACGAAACATTTTAAAGCCCATTTCAGCAAATAATGCTATATCTTCTTTATAATAGTGATAAAAATCAATTCCTTCATGATTAGGATACAATTCAGTATCTAAAACTGCATATTTTGCTCCTTCTGGAATAGACATACCTCTTCCAGCCTTTCCTGGCTTTCCATCTTTATCAATATAAGTTATCATTCTAGACTCTTTCACAGAACCTCCAGTTGTAACATCCGTCATAGCAGGTCCGCGTCCATCTAAATTCCATGCACCTTCACATTGGTTTGCAGCTGTAGCTCCTCCCCAAAAAAATCCTTTTTTAAAACTCATAATTTTTCCTCCTTTAGATTAATTTTGTATAGCAAAAGCACTCAGTTGTATGGTCATTAACCATCCCTACTGCTTGCATAAAGGAATAACAAATTGTACTTCCCACAAATTTAAAACCATCTTTTTTTAATTGCTTACTCATTTTATCGCTTAGTTCATTTGAAGCTGGCACTTCTTTTATACTTTCCCAAGAATTAACAATAGGCTTATTATCTACAAACTTCCATATATAATTAGAAAACGAGCCATACTGTTTTTGAATTTCAAGAAATACTTTTGCATTAGTCACAACGCTTTCAATTTTTCTTCTATTACGAACAACGCCTTTATCTTCCATTAATTGTTCTAATTTTTCTTCTGTATATTTCACAATTTTTTCTGCCTCAAAATTATCAAAAGCTTTTTTATAATTTTCTCTCTTTTTTAAAATAGTCCACCAGCTTAATCCTGCTTGAGCCCCCTCTAAGCACAGCATTTCAAATAGTTTCCTATCATCATATACTGGAACTCCCCATTCCTTATCGTGATATTCAATATATAAATTTTCTTCTGTCACCCATTCACATCTTTTAATCATTTGAATCACTTCCTTTATTGGATTGATTTAATTATCTCACTACTTCTTTAAGCTCCATCTCTATATCTTTAATTGGTTATAAATCTTGAACTGTTACTCTTGCCATTAGTTATTTGGCTACAATATGTTATTTCTTCTGTTTTATCTTCATTTTTTATGTTTATTATATCATATACTTACATAAAATAATTAAAGCTAGAGATTTCTAGATACAAGAAGGCTCAGCTTTAAATATAATTATTTTATTTGTATATTTGTTATAGTATAATCAAAATATACTATTTAATAATTATCAGCAAATGCTTATTTAAAGGAGATGTTAATATGAGCACTTTAGAACAATTTAAATTTTATCCTCTTTTTTCTGAATTGGAAGGTGTAAACAATATAACTGTCCATAATATCAACAAGAATTTAAGTAACAAAATTGAGGATAACGATGTTTGTATGGGTAATAGACAAGTGGGGTCGAGAAGTTATCATATTTTTTATTTTAAAAATGATCGATTTTCTCTTTATTATCATGGTGGTGGAACTGATTCATTATATAGTTCAGAGTCACTAGATGAAATATTAGAATACGTAAATAATCTTAAACCTGAAGACTTTGAATAAAAACATTTATTTATCTATATTTTGAGATGTAAAAAAGGAGTTGCTTAAAGTCAGCAACTTCTTTTCTAATAATTCCTTACATAGCAAGTTCAGTGATTCTTCCTTCACAAAAATCCCCGGGGGTACTTCTGAGACACGAAGTGTTGAAGTTGCTAATGCTTATATGGAGTTTAATATTTTATAATTTGATACACCAGTAAATGTATATGTTGCTTTTGTATTCACATCATATTCTGGACTTCCCCTATCCAATATAACTGCTGCACTTGTTGCTGAATCGCTTAAGGCACAATCAAAAAAATAACAAGTCTATCTGCCAGCCTATTTCCCATTATCTATACATTTCTTCTGATTTTATATAT
>JAJXYA010000424.1 GCA_021780795.1 Bacillota bacterium
AGTTTGGATTCTTGGTGGAGACGGTTGGGCATATGACATCGGCTTCGGTGGATTAGACCACGTACTTGCTTCTGGTGAGAACGTAAATGTTATGGTATTCGATACTGAAATGTACTCTAATACTGGTGGACAAGCATCAAAAGCTTCTAACATCGGAGAAGTTTGTCAATTTGCTGCTGCTGGTAAAGATATGGGTAAAAAGAGCCTTGCTGAAATCGCTATGAGCTATGGTTATGTATATGTAGCACAAATCGCTCTAGGCGCAAACCCAGCTCAAACTTTAAAAGCTATTTCTGAAGCAGAAGCTTACAATGGTCCTTCATTGATCATCGGATATGCTCCATGTGAACTTCACGGAGTTAAGGGTGGAATGAACCACTGTCAAGATGAAATGAAATCAGCTGTTAAAGCTGGTTACTGGAATCTATTTAGCTTTAACCCATTACTTAAGGCTGAAGGAAAGAATCCATTCACACTTACATCTAAACCAGGTGATGGAACTTACCAAGACTTCTTAAATAATGAAACACGTTACAGCAGATTAAAACGTGCATTCCCAGAAAGAGCTGAAAAGTTATTTGCTGAAAATGAAAAAGCTGCTATGGAACGTTATGATCATTTATTAAAGTTAGTAGAACTTTATAAATAATAAAAATTAGAAGTCGCCTTGTGCGGCTTCTTTTTTTATTATAAATAAACGTAAAATTTATAATATTTTAATATATCAGAATATTAATTTATGGTAAAATGTACTTGTATCGATAAATTATGAAAAGGTTTAAAACTAAGGATTATGCTTTAACAAATTTATGAGAAAGAAGGGGTTCATATGAAAAAGATGAAGACTATGGATGGAAATACTGCAGCTGCTCATATTGCTTATGCATTTACGGAGGTTGCAGCTATATTTCCAATAACTCCATCTTCGCCAATGGCAGAACATGTTGATGAATGGTCAGTTCAAGGTAGGAAGAATTTATTTGGACAAACTGTAAAGATTATGGAGATGCAGTCAGAAGGAGGAGCAGCAGGTGCAGTACATGGTTCGCTTCAAGGTGGAGCATTAACTACAACGTTTACTGCTTCTCAAGGACTATTATTAATGATACCTAACATGTACAAAATGGCTGGTGAATTATTACCTGGTGTACTGCATGTAAGCGCAAGAGCTTTAGCAACAAATGCATTGAGTATATTTGGAGATCAACAGGATGTTATGGCAGCAAGGCAAACTGGTTTTGCAATGCTTGCTGAAGGTAGTGTACAGGAGGTTATGGATTTATCTGCTGTAGCACATTTGTCTGCAATAAAGGGTAGAGTACCTTTTATTAATTTCTTTGATGGATTTAGAACATCTCATGAGATTCAAAAGATTGAAACTATAGATTATGAAGAGTTAAGGCCACTTCTGGATATGGATTCAGTAAAAGCCTTTAGAAAAAGGGCTTTAAATCCTGAACATCCAGTTACAAGGGGAACTGCAGAAAATCCAGATGTATACTTCCAAGGAAGGGAAGCAGCAAATAAATTTTATAATGCACTTCCGGAAATCGTTGAAAATTATATGAGTGAAATAAATAAAATAACTGGAAGAGAATATCATTTATTCAATTATTATGGCTCAGAAGATGCAACAAGAATTATAATTGCAATGGGCTCAGTTTGTGATGCAATTGAAGAAACAATAGATTATTTATTATCCAAGGGTGAAAAAGTAGGATTATTAAAAGTACATTTATTCAGACCATTTTCTGTTAGTCACTTCTTTAAATACATACCTAAAACAGTAGAAAAAATTGCTGTATTAGATAGAACAAAAGAGCCTGGTAGTTTCGGAGAACCATTATATCAAGATGTATTATCAGCATTTTATCAAAGCGATTGTAAGCCAGTTATAGTAGGAGGAAGATACGGCTTAGGCTCTAAAGATACCGTTCCTGGTGATATAGTAGCTGTTTATGAAAATTTAAGTCTTGACACTCCTAAAAATGGCTTTACGCTATCAATTAATGATGACGTAACCTTTACATCTCTAAAACCAGCTGAAAATATAGATACTACCCCAAAAGGAACAAAAGCTTGTAAGTTTTGGGGCTTAGGTTCTGACGGTACAGTAGGTGCAAATAAGAGTGCTATAAACATTATTGGTGATTATACTGATATGTATGCACAAGGATATTTTGCTTATGATTCAAAGAAATCAGGAGGAATAACAATATCCCATTTAAGATTTGGTAATTCTCCAATTAAATCTCCATATTTAATTAATTCTGCAGATTTCGTAGCTTGTCATAATCAATCATATGTTTATAAATATGATGTTCTGGAAGGATTAAAAGAAAACGGAAGCTTTTTATTAAATACTTCTTGGACTCCAGAAGAATTGGACAAGAAATTGCCAGGCGAGATGAAGAGATATTTAGCTCAAAAAAATATTTCTTTTTATACCTTAGATGCTGTTAAAATAGCTCAAAGTATTGGCCTTGGCGGCAGAATTAATATGATTATGCAATCTGCCTTTTTTAAGATTGCCAATATCATACCTATTGAAGATGCAGTCAAGTATTTAAAAGATGCTGTAGTTTCTTCCTATGGTAAAAAGGGTGAAAAGGTAGTTAAAATGAATCATGAAGCTATTGATTTAGGTGTGGAGGCTATAGTAAAAATAGAAGTTTTAGAAGCTTGGAAGGCTGCACCAATTGAGGAAGTTAAAGAAGTTTCAAAACCAAAATTTATTACTGAAGTTCTAGAGCCAATGAATAGACAAGAAGGAGATAAACTTCCTGTAAGTTCCTTTAACGATAGAGAAGATGGAACTTATCCAAATGGTACGGCAGCATATGAAAAGAGAGGAATAGCTATAAATGTTCCTGAATGGCAAGTAGATAATTGTATACAATGTAATCAATGTGCATATGTATGCCCACATTCAGTAATAAGACCGTTTTTATTAAATGATGAAGAAGTTAAAAATGCCCCAGAAGGCTTTACGGTGAAGCCGGC
>JAJXYA010000181.1 GCA_021780795.1 Bacillota bacterium
TTACTCGTACAATAAATTCTAGCTGATCAAATGGTTTAGTTATATAATCATCGGCTCCTGTCATAAGCCCTGTAATTTTATCTATATTTTGAGATTTTGCACTAAGAAGTATGATTGGTACATTTAAATCTTTCCTAATTTCTCTTAAAACTTCCATACCATCTACTTTGGGCATCATAATATCCAATATTATTAAATGTGGTCTTTTGATTTTAATTAATTCTAAGGCCTTACTTCCATCATAGGCTTTAAAAACCTTGTACCCTTCATTTTCAAGATATATTTCTAGCAAACTAGATATTTGCTTATCATCATCAACCACTAAGATTTTCTCGTTCATTTTCCAGCACCTCATATTTATTATAAAACAATTTTACTGATTTAGATACTGTTCTAGAACTATCCCCCTTGAATGTATATCTTCCGCTGCTTTTACTCCTACATACCTTACATGCCAAGGCTCATAGGCGTACCCAGTAATATTTTCCATACCAATAGGATATCTTATAATGAAGCCATACTTATAGCAATTATTCTTAAGCCATTTACCTTCAACCGTTTCTCCAAAGTTTGTAGAATATCTGCTATTAGTAACATCCATAGCAAGTCCTGTTTGATGTTCACTTGTACCAGGCTTTGCATCATACTGCTCCGAATAACTGTAACCTTTTGTTCTTGAATCATCATCGTATAACTGTTTTTGAGTATCATAGGATCTGTAGCCATTAACACCATACAATTCTATCTTATCTCTTTCTGCTGCCATAAACATTTTCTCAAGGGCAAAAGCAGCTTCTTTTCTCATCATCTTCTCCTCATCAGTAGCTGTTTTATTAAACTTCACATTTACCTTTACCAAATCGTCTGGTACATAATCTTCTGGTAAGGGATGACTTTTATTTACTAGTATCAAATTTCCCTTAGCATTTATATCCTTATAGTCTGCCCCTGTAGTAAATGTTCCCACTTTATCAAATAATCCATTAAGTAGCAATATCGAAGCAATTACTGTTATTAATACTACTAATCCAAAATTTCTTTTCATATCCAACCTCCCAAATTATTGTTTAATTTCTAATAATAATTTTAGAAGTAATTGTTTAACATAATAATAATAAAATCTTAAGAATCATAAAGATTGCTCTAAAGCTTAAAAAACTGTAGAAAATTATACTTTGTGTGACATAATTTTAATTAATCAAAATTATTTACTTGAAATCAAAAAAAATTACTATTTTTATACTTTGACTTTCTTTGACCTTTGCTTTATTATATAACCATAGAAAGAAATTAAACAAACAAGGAGGTTTTATTTATGTTCGAATTAGTTCCTTTTAAAAGAAATTCAAATTCTATAGCAAAAAGAGGTGACAGCTTCGATAATTTATGGAACAGCTTTTTTAACGAAGATTTCTTTGCACCAATAGCATTTAACTCTTCAAGCTTCAAGGTAGATATAAAAGAAGAAGATAATAATTATACCTTAGAAGCAGAACTTCCTGGCTTTAAAAAAGAGGCTATAGCTTTAGATTATGATAACAACTATTTAACTATTTCGGCAGTGCGAGATGATTCAGTTGAAACTAAAGGTGATAATTATGTTAAAAAAGAAAGAAGCTATGGAAAATTTCAAAGAAGCTTTTACATTAATAATATAGATGAAGCTAAAATCGATGCTGCTTTTAACGATGGAATTTTAAAAGTAGTTCTTCCTAAAAAAGAGGGAAGCGTTTCAACTAAAAAAATTGATATTAAATAAAAATTTAGGAGCTATAGCACAATTTAATTTTGTGATATAGCTCCTTTTTGTTAGTAATTTTGCAAGAAAAGCTATCAAAAACTGTTGACAACTATGAAAAAATGAAAGTTTTCCACAAAAAACATCGAAAATTATACACATATCCACCAATAAAGTTGTTATTCTCTGTGTATAACATCCAGCCTTCCAAATTTACTGAATTGACCAAGCCATGCAAGCTTAACTGTTCCAGTAGGACCATTTCTTTGCTTTGCTATTATACATTCTGCCACATTTTTTTCTTCCGTTTCCTTGTTATAATATTCATCTCTATATAAAAACATTACAAGATCGGCATCCTGTTCTATTGAACCGGATTCTCTAAGGTCCGATAACATAGGTCTGTGGTCTGTTCTCTGTTCAGGTGCACGAGAAAGCTGGGAAAGTGCTATAACAGGGCAATGCATCTCTTTTGCAAGTGCTTTTATCGATCTAGAAATTTCTGATACTTCCTGCTGTCTACTTTCTCCACTTCCAGACATAAGCTGAAGGTAATCTATTACGATTAAGTCTATTCCATGTTGTATTTTTATTTTTCTGCACTTTGAGCGCATTTCCATTACAGATATTCCTGCTGTATCATCTATATATATTTTTGCATCGGCTAGAGGACCAGATGCTCTTGCTATATTATCCCAATCTGCATCCTCTAAGTTTCCTGTCCTAAGCTTTAACATATCCACATTTGCCTCAGAGCATAGAAGCTTATATGCAAGCTGCTCTTTTGACATTTCCAAAGAGAATATTACTACGCTTTTACCAGCTCTTAATGCTGCATGCTCTGCAAGGTTTAATGCAAAAGTCGTCTTACCCATTGATGGTCTTGCTGCAATAAGAACCATATCTCCACTTTGGAAACCAGAAGTTTTATCATCAAGCTCTGGAAAGCCTGAAGGAACTCCTGTTACTTCTCCCTTGTTATTATATAGTCTTTCTATTTCTAAAAAGCCTCTTTCAAGTACTTCACTCAATGACTCAAAATCACTTACAGATTTATTTTGAGCTATATCAAAAATCTTTTTTTCTGCTGAGTCTAGTACCATTGGAACATCATCCTGTTTGCTGTAGCTTTCTTCAATTATTTCGTGTGAAGACTTTATAAGTCTTCTAAGTACAGCTTTATCTTTTACAATATTTATATATGTCTGAAGGTTTGCAGTGGAAGGTACAGAGTTGCAAAGCTCAGTAATATAAGTTATCCCA
>JAJXYA010000195.1 GCA_021780795.1 Bacillota bacterium
TAAGCGATAAAACAACCTTTAATAGAGAGGACATTGCTGCAGAACTTACACCATGTCCAATATTAGGTTTTACAGAACCTACTCCACAAAATTGCTTTCTGTCTGTGTACCTATCAAAGGCCATTTTAATTCCTTTAACTTCTATTGGATCTCCTAGAACTGTTCCTGTAGCATGAGCTTCGATATAGGAAATTGTTTCAGGATTGATACCTGCATCTTCCCAAGCGCTTACAATCGCTTCAGATTGAGTTTCAGAGTTTGGAGAAGTAATTCCATTTGTGGCTCCATCGTTATTTATTGAACCTCCTTTAATTACTGCATAAATATTATCCTTGTCCTTTATAGCTTCAGATAACGGTTTTAATATAACAAAACCAATGCCCTCTCCCCAAACTGTTCCCTTAGAATTTTTATCAAAGGATGCAAGCTTACCATTTGTAGACTCTACCCCATCGAATTTTGCATCGATTTGTCTTAATAGATGTATTCCTCCAGCAATAGCCATATTACATTCTTTATTTTTAATTGCTTTACATGCTAAATGTGTTGTTACTAGTGCTGAAGAGCATGCTGTATCTACTACAAAATTAGGTCCATGGAGGTTTAAAACGTATGATATTCTACTAGCGAGAACAGAAGTCATAGACCCTGTCATAGATAATAAATCTTGCTGATCTGTCATTTTGTTATATTCCATTTGATATGTATGATCTATACCTACATATACACCAACTGGTGCTTTATCAAGGTTTTTGTTGCAATATCCAGAATCCTCCAAGGCTTCCCAAGCTGTTTCAAGGAACAACCTTTGAGCTGGATGCATCGTTACAGCTTCTTTTGGCGAAATTCTAAAGAAACCTGCATCAAAGCCAGATATTTCTTGTAGCCACCCTGCTTTAAGATCTATTGATTTTCCCATATCTTTTGCTCTGTTCTTAGGAAAATCTCCGATTACTTCAACACCATTTTTTAAATTTTCCCAATATTCATCTGCATTATCTGCGTAAGGAAATTTACATGCTATACCAACAATTGCGATATCTTTATTTTCTACCTCTTTATTTTTATTTAATTCTTGCAAAATAAGTAATGACATTTCGTTATCCAGTTGCCCATTTTGAACTCCTTCAAGTATATATCTATTGATAAGCTCTTTATTATTCATTGTTTTCCCACTTCCTTATATTTTTATTTTTATAATATTTTTACATGACTTTAGTCACTAATTTGCTAAAAGCTTCATCGCTTCATCTATTGAAGTTGCTCCAGATTTTAAACCTTCCATCAAATCTTTAATATTATTTCCTGCCTCGCCTTCCTCAAAAATTTGTTTTGATTTTTTGCTGCTGTCTTTACCTAGCTTATTATCTATATAGGTTGCCATTTGCTGTATAGATGGATAAGAAAATATATCTGATATATCAATCATGTCTATAAACACTTTATTTATTTCTTTAAGCAATTGGATTGCAAGCATAGAGTCACCTCCAAGAGCCGAGAAATTATCATAAATATCAATTTCTTCGATTTCGAGAACTCTTGACCATACTTCAGCTAATTTATTTTCTGTTTCACTATAGCCAGCATTTCCTTTACCTTTTATCATGATTTTTGCTTTGCTATCCGAATTATTTTTAGCATTACTTTCAGTTTCTAATTTGACCTTTTGCTTTTCAAGCATATTTTCAAATTTCTCACATAAATTAAAAGATAGGTTTTCCTTAATTTTTAAAAGCTTTTTAATATTTAATTCTCCTGGTAACGCCTTTGCTGAACTTGAATTTAATATTTCTTCAAAGCTATCTAAAGCTCTTTCAGTTACTATGGAATTTACTGTATTTTCGCTTTCACTTATTCCATAGTCTACGGCCATCCCTGTTTCCTTCCAAGCAGGCCAATTTATTGATTTGATATTTTTACCTTCTCTTTGACCTTTTACTGCAAAAGCATCCATATAACTGTTAGCTGCTGTATAATCTCCTTGTCCTAAATCACCAAAGATAGATAGCATTGAGGAGAATAATACAAAGAAGTCCAAATTATCCTTTTGTGTTAGCTTATCTAATATAAAGGTTCCTTTAACCTTAGGTGCTAGTACAGAATTGAACACCTCTTTATCCTTTCTCATAATAAAGCCATCTCCTGCAAGCCCTGCACAGTGAATAATTCCGTTTATATTACCAAAATCTTTTCTTACTTCCATTAATATTTGTTCCATATCTTTTATGGAGGTAACATCTCCGCTAAAACTTTTTACTTTTGCTCCTAAACCTTGCATTTCTTTTATTCCATTAATTGTCCTCAATATTTTTTTGTTATCACCTTTTTTTATTACAGCTTCCCATTCATTTTCATTTGGAAGCTTAGAACGATTGATGAATACGATATTTACCTTCTTTTTAGAAGCTAAATACTTGCCCATTTCAAGGCCTAGACCCCCTGTTCCTCCAGTTATTACATAAGCTCCATTTTCTTTAAATTGTATTTTTTCACTTTCTTCTAACGTTAAGGTATCAAGTTCCTCTTCATATCTTCTATTATTTCTATATGCTACCTTGTAATTTTTCTTAGAATTTCTAATTTCATTTATTATCTTGTTGCTGTCAGTATTATCATCTATATCAACAGCTTTAATTATAAATTGAGAATATTCTAGAGGAATTATTTTACTTAGTCCAAACAATGCTGAATTTTCTGGCTTAATTGTTTTTTCATCACCTGTTACCTCATCTGAGTAATTTGATAAAACAACAATCTGAAGCTTCTTGTTATATTTATTTGTTACTAGAGCTTTTGTTAGATAAAACAAGCTATTTACTCCCTTGTTTAGCTGTGGATCCAATTCGTTAAGCTCTGCTAACGCCTCTCCACTACTAAGAGCTGCTGCATGAATAATATGTGTTATATTTGCATCTACAAGATCTTTTGTAAGTTTTACATAGTCATCTTCTTCACCACTAATTACAAATTTATCTTTGCTAAGTCTTTCATATGCCTCTCCAAATTGAACTTTAACTACGCTACAATTATTATCTTCTAAGTTTTGTATTATATCTTCACCTATTTTTTCTTTGTTAGTGAAAATTAACACCTTGCTTCCTTGTATACTATTTGTAGCAGCTATGTTTTCACAATTTACCCATCTCAAATGCGAATAAGCGTTACTTTTATTTCTTTGTTCTCTCCTTATAAATTCAGCTTCATCTACCTTTTTAATACTGTAATCTTTGACCTCTGCAAAAGCTTTACCATCTTCATCTAATAAAGAAACATCAAAGGTTATGGTTTCCATTCCCTTGAGCAATTTTTCATTTATTCTAATATAGCTATAGAAATTATTTTTCATCTTCCCAAATACCTTTATAGATTTATAATAGAATGGAAGATATAAGCCTTTCCCTATCTTTTGACTTACTGAATTTACCGCATTATCTAGCATAGACACATGTAAGCAAAAATCCTCTACATCATATGCGATATGCTCTGGCAATTGAATTTTAACTAGAGCTTCATTTTTACCTACCGCTATTATTTTTTCATTTTGCCACCTCTCACCTAGATCGATGCCATTCTTTTTAGGTGTCATGTCAATTAAACTTTTACTTTCTTTTTCTTTAACTAATTTATCTTCAATTGCTTTAATATCATATAACTTGCTGCAAAATTCACTGTTTTTATAAGCCTTACATTCTACATGCCTAATCCACTTTTCATTTATCTCTCCCTCATTTATTTTGCTAGCGAAGGTTATTTCAAAATGATCCTCCTTTTTAACTATTATGGATTGAACTTCTCTAACTTCATGTTCTACTACGCTTACTGGCGAATAGTAAATTACATCTTTAATCTCAACATTATATCCAAAGTGTTTTCTGCAGGTTTCAATAGCCATTTCGATGTAAGTGGTACCTGGAATTACATAGTTTCCAAGAATCTTATGATCACTAACCACCCACTGTCTATCTGTACTAAATTGAGTTACATAAATATCTTCATAAATGGATTCAGCTAGACATCTGTCTACTAAAGGATGTTTAATGGTTTTGCTCACTATTATAGTTTCATTATTTTCTTTGACCTTTTCATCATACCAATAGCGAGTTTTTTGAAGTGGATACACTGGTAGGCTGACTCTTTTTATATTTTTTCCTTCATATAAACTTTCCCATTCTATCTTTGCACCTTTAATATATAAATCGCACAGCTCAGCTGCTGTAGGATAATCATAGCTTTCCTTAAGCTTCAAAAGCTTCATCTCTGCAAATCTTGTAAGCTTTCTTCTTTCTGCCTCCGAATTCTCACCGCTTTCACGATATGGTTTATTGTCTGAAACTAATTTGTGTTCACCATAATAAACTCCAAACTTACATATATCATCAAAGCCTGTTTCTGCTACATATTTTATTTTTTCTTTAAGTTCTTCATAATCCTTAGCTAATATAATTAGTCTGTTACTATAGTGGCCTCTTCCTGTATTGGATGTATATGCCAGTTCATTAATTGAAATATTTTTTTCCTCAAAATATTTTAAATAGTTATCCACTAATTGTTTTAAAGTTTCTCTACTTTTTGTTGATATTGTGAATATTTCAAATTCAGATTCCTTAGTTTCCTTTTTAATCGAAACCTCAGGCGCTTCTTCCAATATTACATGACAGTTTGTTCCACTAAAACCAAAGGAATTGATTCCTGCTCGTCTTGGTGTTTCTCCTTTATACCAAGGCATATTTTTATCTGTTACATACACAGGTGAGTCGCAGAAATTTATGAAAGGATTAGGTTCATCGAAATTTAAGCTTTTTGGTATACTCTTATTTTTTAGCATCATAATTACTTTTAAGATTGAAGCCAAACCTGAAGCTCCGACAAGATGTCCTATACTTGTTTTTACTGTTCCAACCCCACAAAATTGCTTCTTATCAGTAACTGCTTTAAATGCCTTCGTCATAGATTTTATTTCTATTGGATCTCCAAGCACTGTACCAGTTCCATGTACCTCAATATATTGTATCGATTGTGAGTCTACCTCTGCATTTTTCCAAGCATTCAACAATAAACTTTCCTGTGCTTCTGCATCTGGAGCTGTAATACCATTTGAAGCACCATCATTATTTATTGAACTCCCCTTAATTACTGCATGAATAACATCTCCATCTGAAATAGCTTTACTAAGAGGTTTTAATAATACAGCACCTACTCCTTCTCCCCATACAGTTCCATTTGCTTTTTTATCAAAGGTTCTCACTGTATTATCTTTAGATTCAACTGAATCCAATTCTTTCAGTTCACTTTTAAACTTTATTGGCCTATAATAAAAACTACTTAACCCACCTGCTATTGCCATATCACATTCACCATTTCTAAGAGAATTGCATGCATTATGTATGGAAACAAGACCTGATGAACAAGCAGTATCTATAACCATACTTGGACCGCTAAAATTATAAATATAAGAAAGTCTGCTAGCAAGAATTCCGGGCCAAGTTCCTGTTACAACCATTGGATCCTTAGCTGCTAATTGCTTATATTTTAAATCTGAAACATGATCTATTCCTACAAAAACTCCTGTATTGCTTCCATATACGCTATTTCCAGAATAACCTGCACTTTCAATAGCTTCATAGGCTGTTTGCAAAAATATCCTTTGATCTGGATCCATTGTTTTTGCCTCTCTAGGTGGTATCCCAAAGAAATCCGCATCAAACTTATCTATTTCCTTTACATATCCCCTAATCTCATAATTTAGAGCTAAGTGTCCATCTTCTTTAATTGCTCCTTCCTCCAATAACTCTTTTCTATGAAATTTTAGAAGAAAATCCTCCACATCCTTAACTCTTTCTTTTGGCAATTCCCCAATACAAGTAACGTTATTTTTTATATTATCCCAATATTCATCTAGATTTTCTGCTTTTGGGAACTTCCCAGACATTCCGATAATAGCAATTTCCTCTTTGCTTTTAGTAGTTGAATTTTTAATTTCTATCAGCATTTCTTTCGCTTTTTCTTGTGTTAGATTATGCTCAGCAACTTGACTAAATATATAGTTTTTAATTGTCTTCATTATTTTTCATCTCCTTTAAAAATACTTATCCGCATCATTAATTGTCATTTCTCCTTGCGCCAATTTATTAAGCAGATCATCTAAATCCTCTAAATCTTCCTTAATAATAACTTCAGTTTTATTATCCTTATTTTTCATTTCATCTAAGTGCTTTGCCATAGCGTTTACTGTAGAATATGCAAATACATCCGCTATATCTATCATTCCTTCATATTCTAGTTCAAGCTTTTTCAAAAGCCTTATTGCTAGTATGGAATCTCCACCCATATTATTGAAGCTATCATATATATTCACTTCTTCAAGACCTAGCACCTGTGCCCAAATTCCTGCTAGCTTAATCTCCGTTTCTGTAAATACATTGTCTTCTCCAAAGCCTTTAAGCTGAACTTCTTCTTTTAAAGTTTTCACATTATCTGATTTATTTTTCTTTAATTTTAACTCCTTATTCCTCATTACCTTTGAAAGTTTTTTATCAAAATATATTGGAAGCTCTTCTTTCTTATTTATTAGCATTTCATAATTTAATTGTCCAATTATTACCCTATTAAGGTTGCTATTTAATACAGCATCAAATGCATTAATAGCTGTAACTGTTTCAATTGCTTTTAGACTATTTTTGCTCTCATCCAAGCCATAATCTACAGCCATACCAACTTCTTTAAAAGCCCCCCAGTTTATACATAAGGTCCTCTTTCCTTTTTTATTTCTATATTCAGAGAAGGAATCCAAATAACTGTTTGCAGCTGTATAATCGCCTTGTCCTTGACCTCCTAAAATCGAGGTTATAGATGAGAATAAAACAAAGAAATCTAAATTTTCATCAGAAGTAACACTATTTAATATAAAACTACCGTCTATTTTAGGCTTTAAAACTTTTTCAAAATCTTCAAAGCTTTTTTTAAATATAAATCCATCTCCTGCAATACCTGCACAATGAATCACTCCATTTACAGCATAATACTTTTCTTTTATATCCTTAATGATAGTTTTCATATCATTAATACTTGCCGAATCTCCACTATAGCAAGTAACCTTGGAGCCTTTTGCTTCAGTTTCCATTATGGTCTTCATTGCTCTAATCAACTTTTTATTTTTCCCATTTTTTATAATTCCTTCCCACTCAGAACTATGGGGCATTTCGCTTCTGTTAATTAATATGAGGTTAACTTTATTCTTTGATGAAAGATACTTAACCATCTCAAGTCCTAAAGCTCCCATACCACCTGTGATAATATATACACCTCCGTCTTTTAGCTTTATATTATGAGCTTCAGAAGCTTCTAAATGTAGGTCCGTAAATTGTTCTGTATATCGAATGCCAGCTCTATACGCACACTTATTTATATCTTTTCCATATTTAATTTCTGAAATAATATTTTTAGCTTGCTTTTCATCATCTACATCAATACATTTGCAGGTTATATTGTTATACTCTTGACTTATTACTTTTGAAAAACTGAAATATGCTGCGCTAAGTGAATTAATATTTTTTTCTATACCTGTAACTTTATTTGCATTGTTTGAAACTAATATCATATGAATTTTATTATTATACTTACAATTAATTAGTGCTTTAGTTAGAAAGAACAAGCTGTCGATTCCATATTGCCTCTGTTTTTTCAATGCCTTAAGCTCTTCTACCTCAGGCTCTTGTCCAAAGGTCCACATATGAATTATAGTGGCTATATCTTTTTCTTTAATACTGTTTAAAATCTCAATATAATCTTGTTCACTGCTTCCAACTATATAATTATCTACGTTTAATTTTTTATAGCCCTCCCCTAATTTAACTTCTATAACTTCATATCCTTCAGTTCTAATTTTAGCTGCAAGCTGACTACTAACTCCAAATTCATCAGTAAAAATAATAGTATTCCCTGTGGCATATTTTTCATTTTTTTGAGCGATCTCATTTACATTCCAAACTAAGTTATGATATAAATTGTCATCACTATTTGCTTTAAAATCATTTTCCTTTACTCTCTTTACAATGTAATCTTTAACTTCTACAAAGCACTTACCTGTTTTATCAAAGAGCAAAACATCGAAGCTCATTGTCTCTGAATTATTATCATTTCTGCCTCTTCTTTTTATATAGCTATAAAATTCTTTTGGAGAAGGTCCATATACCTTCATACTGCCATAAGAAAAAGGTAAGTAAGTTCCATTTCCTAAATAGGTATTTGCTGCATTAATACTTCTATCTAATGCAGGAGGGTATAAATAATAATTTCCTAAATCCTCCTTATATTCATCTGAAACATTAAAATGAGCTATAAATTCGTTATTTTTACACTTATACATCTTCTTACTAATATTTGTCCATCTTGGACCAATTTCTACAGATATTTTTCTCTCAGAAGCCTCAGCCTTTAATTCCTTCACTTCATTTTCTATGTCACAAAATAATAATGCCTCTACATTTATTTTTCTGACTATTCCCTCCACATGAACAATCCATTCACCTTCTGATTCGCTTGTAATAATAAATTCAGAAAAACTTTCTTTTTGTTTTAATACTATTTGTAATTCTCTATTTTCATCTTCTTTTAAGCTAAAGGGTGACATAAATATTACTTTTTGAAACTCAATATTTTCATTATCTAAGGCTTCAGAATATACTTTTCTTATCATCTCCAAATATGCTGTCCCCGGCAACACATATTTATCTCCTACCTTATGTTGTCCTAACACCCAATTTTCCTTAGGATTAAAGGTCTTTGAATATATCCTTTCATCAAAAGCTTTAACTATTAAGCGATCTATTAAAGGATGTAGTGCTTTACCTTCATTAGAAAACTTATATCTAGTTTCCCTAAAGTTTTCTTCTGCCCAGCATCTATGACGCTTGAACGGATATATTGGTAAGCTAAGTTTTCTCCGAACCTCATCCTCATATAGTAAATCCCAAGGCACTTCTGCACCTTCCACATATAAATCACATAGCCTTTGTAATACTTCTTCTTCTCTTTCAAAAGAATTAATATATTCCTTCAAGGTTTCTGCAGCTAATTTGCTTAATCTTTTAAAATCTACTTCGCTTGCATACTTAACTATTATTTTTTTATAATTCTTTTTTAAACAATTTAGCTTTTCCATTAATTCAGTTTTGTTATTAGCAGTTATAGCAATTCTAAACTTATGATGAACTCTACCTGTATTGACTGTGTAACAAATATCTCTTATGTCAGCCTCTTCATTTTTTTGGAGAAAACTTAAATATTTATCTACCAATTCATAAACTTGCTCTTCACTCTTTGCTGCAAGAGTAAATATTTGAGGTCTAGCTGTGCTTTTTCTTATTTCCTCCCTATCTTCCATGTACTGCTCTAGCACTATGTGACAATTTGTCCCAGCAAGTCCAAAGGAACTTACGCCACCTCTTAACTTTGTTCCATCACTTTCCCAATTATTTGTCTTATCATTTATATATACTGGAGAATTTATAAAATCTATTTTTCTGTTCGGTCTTTGAAAATGTATAAGCCTTGGAAGCTTTTCATGTTTAAGGCACAATACTAATTTTATGAGTCCTACCAGACCAGAAATATTATCTAAATGCCCAATATTTGTTTTTACAGAGCCTATAGCACAAAAATTCTTTTTACCAGTAAATCTTTTAAAAGCTCGCTCAATGCCACTTACTTCTATAGGATCACCAAGATTCGTAGCTGTTCCATGTGCTTCTATATACAAAATACTTTCTGGATTTATATCTGCATTCTCCCAAGCTTCAATAATTACTGCTTCTTGAGCTTTAGCATTTGGTGCTGTCAATCCGATACTGTTTCCATCTTGATTTACTGCACTTCCTTTAATTACTGCATATATATTGTCTCCATCCTCCACTGCCTTGTTAAGCTGCTTCATTAAAATCGTTACAACACCTTCTCCTGAGCCTATACCATCTGAGCTATCATCAAAGGTTTTTGCTCTATCCATTGCAGATCTTATTCCAACCTCATTATCTAAACCTTTTTTAATAGGCATAAGATTTATTTTTACTCCACCAGCCATAGCCATATCACAATCGCCTTTAAGGATTCCCTGACAAGCTAAATGTACTGCTACTAAAGCTGAAGAACAGGCTGTATCAACTAAAATACTTGGTCCTTTCAAATCCAAAAGATAGGAAATTCTGCTTGCTATTATAGATTTAACATTTCCTGCTAAAGAAATATTTTCATATAGCTTTGGATAAAACATTTTTATATACATATGGTAATCTAAATTAAAATCACTGCTGTGTCCAACATAAACTCCAGTTTTTGTCCCCTTTACCTTCTCACCACTATATCCTGCATCTTCTAGTACTCCCCAAGCTGCCTGTAGAAATAGTCTTTGGTTTGGATCCATTAACCTTGCTTCCATCGGTGAAATATTAAATAACTCATAATCAAATTTATCAATTTCGTCTAAATATGCTGCTTCACATAATTTTTCTTCACCTTCTATTACCCTTTTATAATCTTCAAGTCTTTGGGAAGGAAAGTTTCTAACACAATCTTCCCCTTTCATAAGATTGTCCCAAAATTCATCTAAATTATTTGCCATAGGTAATTTACTGTACATTCCAATTATAGCTATGTCCTTAGTAGATATTTTATCTTGCTTTCTTATTATTCTATTTTCAGCTAGCTGACTTTCAATTTCTTCAAAATTTACTAACCTATTTAACAATGCCATCTCCTCCTAATTGTTCGATATTAGATATTCCTTTTCTTCCGATGGCATGACAAAGTTCTCAAATAAATGTCTAGTTCCAGTTTCATTAAATATTTGCTCAAATCTTTCAATTTGCTCTTCAACTGGAGTTCTCTTAGTTTCAAAAACAGACTTTAGCATTTCTAAAGCTGCTTCCATTTGAGCTACCGTAGGGTATTGTCCACTTTTTTCAATCTCCTCTTGCATTTGTTCTATTTTTTTATATGGTATTGAAACACCAGCTTGATATTCATCATTGTTCCAATTAAAGTTTCTTGTGCAAACTGCAACTGCCATACTTCTAGTAACTACTGTTGGCTCATTTGCCTTTGGCTTTAATTCTTCTTTTAAAGCCTCTATATCTTCGCTGTTGTCATAAGAAAAAGCCTTAATACTTGGAACAGTCTTTCTTACAATATTTCTCAAAACATTTTGAGGTCCCATTTCAACTCCTATATTTATACCTTTTTTCACAAAATAATCCATAGTCTTCGTCCATTGAACTGGTTGTACAAGCTGTTTTGTAAGATTGCTAACAATTTGTTCTACACCCTCATATGGTGCTGCACTTACATTTGAAATTACAGGGAACTTCAAGGGATTAAATTTATATTTTAGTAGCTCATCCTTCAATTTATCAGCAGCTTGTTGCATAATTGGACTGTGGAAAGCAGCGCTAACCTTTAAGTAGGTTACTCTTGCACCCATTCCTTCAAGTTTATGTCCTACCTTCTCAACTGCATTTTTATGTCCAGAAATAACCGTTTGATTTGAAGAATTATAATTTGAAATAACAACTATGTTATCAGTAGTAGATTCTGCAATACACTCCTTTTCGATTACAGCTATATCAACATCTCCTACTGCTGCCATTAGCCCTTCTCCTGCTAATGCTGCTTCCTGCATAAATATTCCACGTTTCCTTACAATTTTAACTGCATCTGATAATTCTATTGCACCACTTGCTGTTAAAGCTGTATATTCACCAAGACTATGTCCAGCTGCACAAATTGGTATGATTCCATTTCTATCTAAATACGTCCTATACGCTGCTACACTTGCAGTTAAAATTGCAGGTTGTGCATTTTCTGTTTTTGTTAATTGTTCAATATCACCTTCAAAACATAACTTCGCAATATCTAATCCAAGTGCCTCATTTGCTATTTTAAAAACTTCCCTAGCTACCTTTGATTCATCATATAATGCCTTACCCATTCTTACATATTGTGATCCTTGACCTGGAAACATAAATCCTAATTTTCTCATAATATTTTTACCACCTTTCAAATTCCTATAAATTATTTTTTATCGTATTAATAATATTTATATAAAGCTGTAGTAATTTTTCAGCTTTATTTATTTTAATTACTTTAAAATTATAATGTAGTGATATTTCTGCACGATTTCCTAAATCTTT
>JAJXYA010000236.1 GCA_021780795.1 Bacillota bacterium
ACTTTTTCAGCTCCTACCTTTAGTGTACATGCAATATTGATTATCGCACCAGCATGTCTTGTGGTGTTAGCAGAACATATTGGTCATTTAATAGTTACTGGAAAGATAACTGAAAAAGATTTAATGTCAGATCCTGGCTTACATTTATCACTTTTAGGCGATGGTATTTCAAATATTATTTCAGGTCTCTTTGGATCTTCACCTAATACTACTTATGGTGAAAACATTGGAGTTATGGCTATAACTAGAGTATACTCCGTTTGGGTTATAAGAGGTGCTGCAGTGCTTGCAATTTTATTTTCCTTCAGTGGAAAAATAGCAGCTGCAATTCAGACTATTCCTGCTCCTGTAATGGGAGGCGTAACTATAATGCTATATGGTGTAATAGCTACTTCAGGAATAAGAATGATTGTTGAAAATAAAGTTGATTTTAGTAAAAATTATAATATGATATTAGCTGCTGTTACCTTTGTAATCGGGGTAAGTGGCGCAAGTATTAACTTAGGCAGTTCAGGAGTACAATTAAAAGGTATGTCCTTTGCAGCGGTAATAGGCATGGCCTTATCTATAATATTCTATATATTTGGTAAACTTGGAATTATGAATGAGGAATATAAGCCTAATAATTAATAGTATTATATTGAGAAAAAGGTTTAAGGCATAGTCTTTAAACCTTTTTCTTTTCTTTTTTTGATATAAACTATATAATTAATTTACTAGGTTTTGATTGGAGGGAATTATTGTGAAGATATATTCTTGGAATGTAAATGGATTAAGGGCTGTAGCTAAAAAAGGTTTCTTGGATTTTATAAAAGATGAAAATCCAGATATAATATGCATTCAAGAAACTAAGATTCAAGGAGATCAATTAAGTGATGAATTAAAGAATATAGAAGGATATAAATCTTATTTTAGCTTTGCAGAAAAGAAAGGTTATAGTGGTGTGGCAACTTACACTAAAGAGGAGCCTATATCAATAAAACATGGTATGGTAATTGAACGCTTTGACCTAGAGGGAAGAATTGTAGAGACTGAGTTTAAGGATTTTATTTTATTAAATATATACTTTCCTAATGGTCAGAGAGATGAAGAGAGATTAAATTATAAAATGGAATTTTATGATGCACTATTGGGCTATTGTGAGTTGTTGAGAGCAAATGGAAAAAAATTAATTATTTGTGGAGACTATAATACTGCACATAATTCAATTGACCTTAAAAATCCAAAGGCAAACGAAAATTATTCGGGATTTTTACCTATGGAAAGAGCTTGGATGGATAAATTCATATCCTATGGGTATGTGGACACTTTCAGATATCTTCATGGGTCAGAAGTAAAATATTCTTGGTGGAGTTACAGATTTAAGGCTAGAGAAAAAAATGTGGGATGGAGAATTGATTATTTCTTTGTAACAGAGGATTTATTAAGTGAATTAAAGGAAGCTGATATTTTAAATGAGGTAATAGGATCAGACCATTGCCCTGTAAGCATTATTTTATAGTTGTATTAAATCTCCCTTTAAAGTAGAGTTTGAAGAAGGCATACTTCTACTTTAAAGGGAGATTTTTAATAAAAATTATTCTTTTAATGGATTCTATAACAGATAGTTTTATATACTACATTTTGAAAGTTTTTATGCTATTTTGAAGATCCTTAGCCATTTCTCTTAACTGTTTAATTGAAGTGGACATCTCATCAATAGTTGTGGATTGCTCTTGGATAGATGCGGCAACTTCTTCTGTAGCTGCAGCAGTTTCCTCAGAAACTCTAGTTATATTTTCAGAACTAATTGCTAAGTTTTCAGTAATTTCATTTGAATGCAATACGTTTTTTGTTACCACACTTAATTTATTTTTAGTAAGTTCAAAGGCGGCAAGAATTTCAGTAAGTGCATTGTCAACATTCTGCACATTAATTGTACCCTTTTGTGTTTCTGAACTGCCTTCTTCAATTGAAACTAGCGCAGTTTTAGCATTTTGTTGAGTGTTTTGAATAAGTTTTTTTATGCTATTTGAGGATTCCATGGTTTCTTCAGCTAGTTTTCTTACTTCCTCAGCAACAACAGAGAACCCTCTACCAGCCTCTCCCGCTCTTGCCGCCTCAATTGAAGCATTTAATGCTAGTAAATTGGTTTGACTAGCAATGGTGTCTATGATTTCAACTATATTTCCAATTTCATCTGAAGTTTTTTGAAGTGTTTCTATTATTGAAGCAGAGTAATCAACTTTATTTTTTATTACTTTTATTTGAGTTATCATATCATTCATTTTACTTCGTCCATCAATAGCTAGAGAGCTTGTTTCATCTGTAGTCTGGACAAGACTAGTTATTTCTTCTTTAATAGTATCCATATTATTTACAATTTCTTTAGTGCTCTTCGAAATATCTTCAGTGGCAATAACTTGCTTTTCTGACCCAAATGCCAATTCTTGGGCAGCCATTGCAATTTGATTCGAAACCATGGAACTTTGTTCTCCTGAGTTTAAAAGTTGTTCAGCTGAAGATAACAATAGTCCAGAAATATTACCAATTTGCTTAGTCATGTTACGAAGATTTACAATCATTTCATTAAAGCTTATACTTAAAAGTCCTATCTCATCCATTGATTTTACTTCAATCTCTTTAGTCAAATCCCCTTTAGAAACGTCTTTAGCAATAATTACCAAATTGTTTAACGGATTAATAAATCTTGAAGCTAATAATACTAGTATTATTGAACCTAATAAGAAGGAGATTATTGTTATTAAAAAAGAATTTGTTAATACAGAACTAATAGCAGATCCTACATTTTTCATTGAAAGTCCTATATCCACAGCACCTATATGTTGGCCATTTTCATAAAGAGGCACTAACACATCGTAAACTTTTTCTACATCTTTATACATAAAGGTAGAGGCGTACTCTTTGCCATCTCTAGCAGCAGCTATACTTCCTTCGTCATTTAATACTTTACCAATCCTAGCCTTTTCAGTGTGAGTAAGAACT
>JAJXYA010000473.1 GCA_021780795.1 Bacillota bacterium
AATTGTATCTATAGGACAAGGATTTTTAACTATTCTTGGATCTGCCATTAAAAAGCCAGATACATCTGTCCAATTTTCGTATAACTCAGCACTAACTCCTTTGGCAATTATTGCGCCTGTCACATCTGAACCACCTCTAGAAAAAGTTTTAATATGGCTATTTGGAAGTGAACCATAAAAGCCAGGAATTACAGCTTTTTCAACATTTTTAAGCTTTTCTTTTATAGCTTTGTCGGTAGCATCAGGAGTAAAGTGACCTTTAGCATCAAAGAATATTATGTCCTTAGCATCAACAAATTCATAGCCTAAAAGAGTAGCTAAAATAATTCCATTTAGATATTCACCACGACTAGCGGTATAGTCGGAAGATGCACCATCTAGAATAGAAGTCTTTATGATATTTAAATGAGAAGAAATATCTAAGTCTTTCATTTGAGGATATTTTAAGGAAAGCTCAGCTACTATTTCCGTATATCTTTCAGAAATGATTTTAAATACATCATCAAAAGGTATTCCTTGCTGAACGTGGGTATTACAAAGATAAAGTAAATCGGTAATTTTATAATCTTTTCCATGTCGTTTACCTGGAGCAGAAGGAACTATGTACCTCCTACTAGGATTTGCTTCAATGACGTTTTTAACTTTCTCAAATTGGTTAGCATCAGCTAGCGAACTGCCACCAAATTTTGCTACAACAATATTGTTCAAGTATGTTACCCCCTAAAAATTTATATCTATTGTGAGAATAAATAATGCCCTTAGACATAAAAAATTGAAAATAAATTAATTTATAAATTCTTTTTAATATGTCTTTAACTAATTTATAATAACAATTAATTTGAAATTATTCAATATATATCTCAAAAAAATTAAAACCGACAAACTTCTTAAAAAGCCTGTCGGCATATATTTTATTATACTATTCTAAGTTCATCTAATTTGACTGTCAAAATTATAGAGATTGTTTCTATTACATTAAATGATGGGTTAAGTTTTGCACCTCTTTCAAGTTCTTCTAAGTAAGTTTTGGAAATAGGTACATCAAGTCTTTTTGATAAGTTTGAAACATCTAGGCAGGTTAGGCCTTTCTCTAATCTAAGTTCCCTAATCTTGTTACCATTTATCATTAAAAAACCCCCTATAAAATTTTACTTGCAGCAAAATAAACAAGCCTAAAACACATAAACGGTGAACTACAGTTTATAATATTATTATACATCAAAAAAAATTAAATTTGAACTGGATATTTATTAAATTAAGGTTAATACGTATATGAAAATATTAAATAAAATATATTTTACCTATTGACATAGTATGTTAAGCTGTATATAATTGATTTAAACTAAAGATACACTTATCAAGAAAGGTGGAGGGACTGGCCCTTTGAAGCCTTGGCAACCAGATAATTTCATGGTGCCAATTCCAGCAGGTAAAACTGAAAGATAAGGCTAATTAAAGGCCGTTTCTTCCCTTAGTTTTATCGAAACAAATTTAAAAATTTAAGGGGGCTATTAAACATGGCAAGAAAATTATCATTTGAAACACTACAAGTACACGCAGGTCAAGTACCTGATCCTACTACAGGATCTAGAGCAGTTCCTATTTATCAAACCACATCTTATGTATTCAATAATACAGAACATGCCGCAAATCTATTCGCTTTAAGAGAACCAGGTAACGTTTATTCAAGAATTATGAACCCAACTCAAGATGTTTTTGAAAAAAGGGTTGCAGAATTAGAAGGCGGAGTAGCTGCACTTGCTACATCATCAGGCCTTGCTGCAATTACTTATGCAATACTTAACGTTGCAAATGCAGGAGATGAAATTGTTGCAGCTAGCACTTTATATGGTGGAACATATGAATTATTATCAGTAACATTAAAGAAATTAGGAATTAATACGATTTTTGTTGATCCAGATGATCCAGAAAACTTTAGAAAAGCTATCACAGATAAGACTAAAGCAATATATGGTGAAACAATAGGAAATCCTAGAATAAATATTTTAGATATCGAAGCAGTTGCAAACATTGCTCATGAAAATAATATACCATTAATAATAGATAATACTTTTGGAACTCCATACCTTGTAAGACCTATTGAATTTGGTGCAGATGTAGTTGTTCATTCAGCAACTAAATTTATCGGAGGTCATGGTGCTGCTATAGGTGGAATTATAGTTGATGGCGGCAAGTTTGATTGGAGGAAAAGCGGGAAATTCCCTGACTTCACAACTCCAGACAAGAGCTATAATGGATTAGTATATGCAGATTTAGGAGCACCAGCTTATGCATTAAAGGCTAGAGTTCAACTTCTAAGAAATACTGGAGCAGCAATTAGCCCACAAAATGCATTCTATTTCATATTAGGATTAGAGTCTTTATCTTTGAGAGTTGAAAGACATGTTGAGAATGCAAAGAAAATTGCTGAGTATTTAAATAATCATCCAAAGGTTGCTTGGGTTAACTATCCAGGACTTGAAGGAAATAAATACAATGAATTAGCTAAAAAATACTTACCAAAAGGTGCAGGCTCAATATTTACTTTCGGAATTAAAGGTGGAGTTGAAGCTGGTAAGAAATTTATTAACAGTTTAGAAATTTTCTCATTACTTGCTAACGTAGCAGATGCTAAATCTCTCGTAATTCACCCAGCAAGTACAACTCATGCAGAACTAACTGAAGAAGAACAGTTATCAGCAGGAGTTACTCCAGACTTAATAAGGCTTTCAATAGGTGTTGAAGGTGTGGATGATCTTATCTATGACCTAAATCAAGCACTTGAAAAAGCAGAATAGAAAAAATTTACGCACTAACTCTTAAGCTTAAATTGTTAAAAAGTGAAACGCATTATTTTTTAATTGACATTTGACAATGATTGTGGATTTTCCTACGCTACTCTACGAAAAATCTTTAAACAATTTAATTGCCTAAAGGCAATTAATTTCGGATGGTTTTGTTATGCAAA
>JAJXYA010000027.1 GCA_021780795.1 Bacillota bacterium
CTTTCCATATAATACGCCTTCAATTGACTTAATTTCTACAGCATCATCTGTTACCATTCTGTGACCTCTTTTTATAAGTTCAAGAGCTGTTTCACTTTTCCCGATGCCACTTTCTCCAGTTATAAGAATGCCATATCCATATACATCCATAAGAACTCCATGCATTCTAGTTTCTGGTGCTAAGTTTGAGTCTAAATATGTCATAAGTTTATTAATAAACCTTGTAGTTATTATATCTGTTCTTAAAAGCCATCTATTATATATTTCACAACCTTCAAGAAAAATATCATGTGGTTCTAATCCTCTTGCTAAAACTATGCAAGGTGTTTCGAATTCAAAAAATTTTTTTAATCTTTTTTTCATAATTTCCGGTCTCATTGCATCTAAAAAACTCCACTCTGCATTTCCAACAACCTGTACCCTGTCATTTGCAAAATAATTGTAAAATCCAGAAAATTGAAGCCCCGGTCTATTTATATCACTCAAATTAATTTCTACATCTTTTTTACCTTCATTTATCACTTCCAAAGATAAATCCTTAACTAGTTTCTGTACAGATACAGACATTTAACTCACCACACCTTTTTAACTATTTTTTTTCAATAGGACTAACTACCAGATTACTTTCTTTTAAATTGTGTCTAGTTTCAATAAATCTAATAGTACTAGTTTTAGATTCCATAAAAATCGAGTGTGTAATGGCAATATGATTTTTAGCATATACAATACCCTTTAACAAATCACATTCTGAAATAGCAGTAGCTGAAAAGAAAACTTCGTCTGATTTAACGAGGTCATCTATATATAAAATTTTATCAATATCATTTATTCCCATAAGCTTACATCTTTCGATTTCAGCATCATTTTGTGGCATAAGCTTAGCTTGCATTTCTCCGCCCATACATTTAATTGCTGTAGCTGCAATTACACCTTCTGGTGCTCCACCTATTCCCATAAAAAGATCCACACCAGTTTCCTCGAAACCACATTCTAGAACAGCAGCAACATCACCTTCTCCAAAAAGCTTTACCCTTGCTCCAATTTTTCTAGCTGCATCGACAATATAGTTATGTCTCTCTCTCTCCTGAACTACAACAGTAAGCTCAGAAATATCTTTTCCAAGTGCCTTAGCTACATCAATTATATTGTCTTCAGTAGACTTATTTATATCAATTGCACCCTTTGCTGCCTTACCAACTGCAATTTTTTTCATGTACATATCTGGTGCATGTAATAAGCTTCCTTTTGGGCCCATAGCTACTACTGCAATAGCATTAGGAAGTCCCTTTGAAATTAATACGGTACCATCTAATGGATCTACTGCTACGTCCATCTCGGTCATATTTTTATCCCATATTCCAACTTTTTGACCTATGTATAACATTGGAGCTTGATCTAACTCTCCCTCTCCAATAACTACTGTACCTTTAACAGGCATTAAACTAAATGCTCTTTCCATACCATCAACTGCTGCTTGATCTGCTGCAATTTTATCTCCTCTACCCATATACTTCCCAGACTGAATAGCTGCAGCTTCTGTAACCATCACAATTCCCATTGCAACATCAATTTTAATCATCTTTTTCCTCCTAAAATCTGTAAATAATCCTTCATGTATATATTAATTATAGCACAGTTGATGCTCGAAATAAATTTTCATTTAAAATTTCTATTTACAAATGAAAAATCAATAATTAGTTATGGATAAAATATGACAAAATACCTCACTGGGATATTATACCAACTAGCTTTTTTCAACAGTTTTTTCTATATGTAAATTTATGGAATTTGTCGGATAAAGTACTTTTCTTTATATTTCTTGACACATATTGTAATTTGCTAATGTTTCGTGACTTGTAAAACAATTTTACAATTAGCCTAAATAATGGTAGAATAAAAATGCAATCAAAAATAAGGGGTATTTGAAATAAGGAGGGAATTACATGAATTTAAAATTAATCATATTAAATTATCAAATCGAGTTGCATAGATTAAGGCTAAATGAACTAGTTAATACAAGAGAATTAACTGATAAAAAGGTTATTGCGTATAGTTCTAAGTTAGATGAACTTATAAATGAGTACTTTAACGCTAGCTTAGGAATAAAGAAAGCCGCTTAGGCATAACATAAATCAATTTATTATATTTTTGATTGCTACTGCTTTATATTTTATTTAAGGGATGTAACGAAATATAAAATTTCTGTCACATCCCTTTTTTTTTACAACATATCTAGTTAAATTTATATTTTTTACTAGTGTAACGATAAACACCTTTAGTAATCTTTCTACCAAAATGGCCTGGAAGGTTTGAAAATGTGCCTAGCAATCTGTATCTTAATCTAAAATATAGATTCTCATTTGCACTTTTAAGATATGACCACAGCTCATCCTTCTTCAATAAATTCTCTTCTGATTCCGAAACCAATAAAAGTACAGAAGAAATGGTCATCATCATTGAAAGATAATTTTTCATATAAACATCCAATTGTTTAAACTCAATATTTTCAAGTCCACAATAAAAATCAATCATTATTTTAGTCACAAGCAGCTGTTGGTCTATACGCTTTATCATTATTTTCTCATTTACCGATTGATCTTCTCGTCCAATATAATATCTGTATAAATCTATATCCATGTAATATATTTTTTCTACAAAAGGAAGTGGTTTGTACACAAATATGTTATCAACGTAAAAGGTATGCTTTGGAAGACTTATTTTACAGTTATGCAATAGGTTAGTGTTATAAATTACCGAATGCATCAAAATATACTGAGATTTTTTAAACCGACCAACCTTATCCCAACCAAATACACAATTTTCAGGAAATACATTTTTATAGTTTACAACAACACTAGTATTATCTTTAGAGTGTTCATAAACATAATTGCATATCATCATGTCTAGTTCATTTCCATTATTGCTATGTTTTTTTAATACATCTATTACTTTTAACATTCCTTCAC